>CAYWNG010000302.1:0-7856 GCA_964458685.1 uncultured Pirellulaceae bacterium | reverse complement strand
CTCGGGACTTGCCGAATCCGCCGGTGTTTTCGAAAGTCAACCCAGCCGATGCTCCCATCCTTACCTTTGCTCTGACTTCAGAATCGATACCGCTATCGAAGATACAGGATCTAGCCGACACACGTTTGGCACAGAAGCTCTCGCAAGTTAGCGGCGTGGGCCAAGTCAGCGTTGCAGGCGGTCAAAAGCCGGCGATTCGTGTTCAAGCCAATCCCACAGCACTCTCCGCTGTTGGGCTAACGATGGAAGACATCCGCTTGGCTTTGGTTGCGGCGAACGTGAATCAGGCCAAAGGAAGTTTCGATGGTCCGAAGCAGTCGATCATTATTGGAGCCAACGACCAGATCTACACGGCTGAACAGTTCGGTGAATTGATCATCACCTACCGCAATGGTGCCGCTGTCAAGCTGCGCGATGTGGCTCGAGTGATCGAAGATGTTGAGAACATTCGTCAAGCCGCTTGGATGAACACTCAACCTGCCGTTTTGCTGAACATTCAGCGACAACCGGGCGCTAACATCATTGATGTGGTCGATCGCATTTATGCCATGCTGCCGCAACTTCGTGAGTCGCTACCCGCTTCGATTGATATTCAAGTCTTAACCGATCGAACCACGACAATCCGAGCTTCCGTGGCGAGCGTCGAGCACGAGTTGCTATTGACCATCGCGCTGGTCGTATTCGTGATCTTTGTGTTTTTGGGTAGCGTTCGCGCGACCATCATTCCGAGTGCCGCGGTCCCACTTTCCATCGTGGGCACATTCGGCTTGATGTACATGCTGGGCTTTACGCTCAACAATCTCACGCTTATGGCTCTGACGATTTCCACAGGATTCGTGGTCGACGATGCGATTGTTATGATTGAGAACATCATGCGCTACATCGAAGAGGGCATGGACCCCATGTCAGCTTCGCTCAAAGGCGCGAAAGAGATCGGCTTTACCATTCTCTCATTGAGCGTCTCGTTGGTAGCGGTATTGATCCCGCTGCTATTCATGGGCGATGTGGTCGGTAGATTGTTCCGTGAATTCGCCATTACGCTCAGCGTTACCATCGCGATTTCGGCGGTGATTTCATTGACGCTCACGCCGATGATGTGCGCCTATCTGCTGAAGACTCAAAAGCACGTCGCTCGTACCGAAGAAACGCTGATCTCGAGCGGCTATTTCGGCTGGATTCAACGGTTTTATGGAGCGACTCTACGATGGACGCTCAGGCACCAGTTGTTCACGATGGTTCTGTTTGCCGTCACCTTTATTGCAACTGTTTACCTTTATGTGATGATTCCCAAAGGATTGTTCCCAGTGCAAGACACTGGTGTCATCTTGGGCTTCACCGAAGTTCGACAAGACACTTCATTCTTGAATATGAAGGATCGACAACAGCAACTGAACGCTGTCATCGTTGAAGATCCCGCGGTAGCAAGTATCTCTAGTTTTATCGGCGTCGATGGCATCAACATGACGATGCATACCGGACGAATCCAAATCAATCTCAAGCCACATGCCGATCGCGATCAGTCGATTGTGGAAGTCATGAATCGCATAGCCGATCGAGCTGAGTCGGTTGCGGGTATCGATCTCTTCATGCAACCGGTACAAGACATCTCCGTGGACACTCGAGTCGCTCGAACGCAGTTTCAGTATTCCTTGGAAGATCCCAATGTAGAACAACTAAATGAGTTTGTTCCCAAGTTTGTGGCGAGACTGAGAGAGCGTCCAGAACTGAGAGATGTGACCAGCGACAATTCATCGCTCGGCAAGGAGATCGATTTGATCATCGACCGCGACACCGCTTCGCGACTGGGTGTGACGCCGTTGATGATCGACGACACTTTGTACAGCGCCTTCGGACAACGCCAAGTCTCGACTATCTTCACGCAAATCAATCAATATCGCGTGGTCTTGGAAGTCATGCCGGAATTCCGCGATTCGATCAGCGATATCAATTCGCTTTACGTCAAAACGACTGGTGGAAGGATCACACCGCTGGAGTCTCTTTCGACGACCGAGCAATCGGAAGTGCCGCTTTCGATCAATCACCAAGGCCAGTTTCCCGTTGTCACCGTATCCTTCAACGTTGCACCGGGAATGGCGTTGGGAGACGCAGTGCAAGCGGTTCAAGAAACAGTCGACGAACTTGCCATGCCTGCAAGTACGATCGGCGAGTTTCAAGGTTCTGCGCAGACCTACAAAAAGTCGCTTTCCAGCACTCCACAGCTCATCCTAGCCGCATTGATCACGGTCTATATCGTGCTCGGAGTACTTTACGAAAGCTACGTTCACCCTTTGACGATTCTTTCGACATTGCCGTCGGCCGGTGTGGGTGCTTTGCTGGGTCTGATACTCTATCGAATGGATTTTGGAGTCATTGCCGTGATCGGCATCATCTTGCTGATCGGCATCGTGAAGAAAAACGCGATCATGATGATCGACTTTGCTCTCGAAGCGCAGAGGCATGGTGGCAAAGATGCTCGCGAAGCGATCTACGAAGCTTGCTTGCTTCGACTACGCCCGATTCTGATGACAACTTTTGCAGCGTTACTGGGAGCTGTGCCGTTGGCGTTTAGCTTTGGCGTTGGAGCTGAACTGCGAAAGCCGCTGGGAATCAGCATCATCGGCGGTTTGTTGATCAGCCAAGTCCTCACGCTTTACAGCACGCCAGTAATCTACTTGTGGTTCGAAGAGATCAGTCGTTGGTTCGGCAAAAAACGGAGTGAAGCTGAATGAACCTATCCGAGCCATTCATTCGCAGACCGGTTGGTACGACGCTACTGACGATCGCCATCACCTTGGCTGGTATCGTTGCTTATTTTCAGTTGCCAGTTGCTCCACTGCCTCGCGTGGACATGCCCACGATCTCGGTGGGAGCCGCGTTGCCGGGTGCCAGTCCAGAGACCATGGCTTCGGCTGTGGCTACGCCGCTCGAGCGCGCACTAAGTCGCATCGCAGGCGTCACCGAGATGACTTCGTCAAGCTCGCTGGGCCAAACTTCAGTCACCTTGCAGTTTGAGCTGGGTCGCGATGTCGACGCAGCGGCGCGCGAAGTGCAAGCCGCAATTAACGCGGCTCGCAATCAACTGCCCGCCAACCTGCCTAACAATCCTTCGTGGCGGAAAGTCAATCCGGCCGATTCGCCAATCATGTTGCTGACGATGGTCTCGGACCATTACACCAAAGCAGACATGTACGAATTCGCGTCGCAGATCATTGTGCAAAAGCTCTCGCAGGTTCAGGGTGTTGGCCAAGTCTTTCCCGTCGGTGGCTCTAATCCGGCTGTTCGCATCGAAGTCAACCCAACCATTGCTAACCAGCTCAAGATCGGCCTAGAAGACATTCGCGCTGCGGTTGCATCCGCAAACGCGCATCGCCCCAAAGGGACAATTGATGAAGGCGATCTACAGTGGAGTATCGATACGACTGATCAGTTGATGAAGGCCGAAGAGTATCGCAATCTTCAAGTAGCTTTCCGCAGTGGTGCGCCGATTCGTTTAGGCGATATTGCCGAAGTAACTGATTCCGTCGAAGATGTTCGAACCTACGCGCAGGCCAATGGACGTCCGTCGATCAGCATTTTGGTCTTTCGACAACCCGATGCGAACATCATTGAAACCGTTGAAGCCATTACCGAGCTTCTGCCAACTCTTTCAGCACAGATTCCCGCAGAGATCACTCTAAGCATCGGACTAGATCGCTCAACATCGATCCGCGCATCGCTGAAAGAGGTCCAGACAGCACTGTTGCTTTCCGTTTTTCTGGTTGTTGTTGTCGTCTACTTGTTCTTGCGAGATTGGCGAGCCACCATTGTTCCAACGATTGCCGTCCCTGTTTCCTTGATTGGGACCTTTGGCGTGATGTACTTGTTGGGCTATAGCTTAGACAACCTCTCTTTGATGGCGCTGACGATTTCAACGGGCTTTGTGGTCGATGACGCGATTGTTGTGACGGAGTACATTAGCCGTTACATGGACGAAGGCATGAAGCCCATTCAAGCAGCCATTCGCGGCGCGAAGGAGATTGGCTTCACAGTTCTTTCAATTACTTTGTCGTTGATCGCAGTCTTCATTCCGATTCTGCTGATGCGTGGAGTCGTCGGATTGTTGTTCCGCGAGTTCGCAGTCACGCTTTCGGTGGCAATTCTGATTTCGCTTGTGATTTCGCTTACGACCACGCCTATGTTATGCGCGATTCTGCTGAAGAGTCGTGAGACGCCGGGCGAACCGCGTCAGAGTTGGCTGGAGCGATTCTATGGATTCTGGTTGCGGATCGTCCTGCGTTATCCAGGTTGGACGTTGTTGATGATGGTGGTGATCGTGACCTTTAACGTCTATCTCTTCGTCAATGTTCCAAAAGGTTTCTTTCCTCAGCAAGACACGGGGCGATTGATTGGCAACATCGTTGCTGATCAGGGCGCCTCGTTTCAAGCAATGGTCGATTACGTCAAGCGATTTGGCGATGCCATTGAGGGCGAGCCCAATGTGGATCGCATCCAAATCTCTACCGGTGGCGATCGCTCGACGAACTCGGCCCGGATGTTCGTAACACTTAAGCCCAAGAGCCAACGCAAGGAGACACCCGACGAAGTCATTGCTTCAATTCGCAAGCGGACCTCGGGGATTAGCGGTGCGAACTGTATATTGCAGTCCGTCCAAGACTTCCGACTGGGAGGCCGTTCCTCTGCGGCTCAATATCAATACACCTTGAGAGGAAGTGATCTGGCCGAGCTGAACAAGTGGACTCTACAGCTCATGGCTGCCATGCGCAAAATGCCCGAACTGGCGGATGTGAACACCGATCAGCAAGACAAAGGCAAACAGACGCGATTGGAGCTAAATCGCGATCGACTAGCTATGTTGGGGTTGGATATCTCGACGGTGGACAACACGCTTTACGATGCTTTCGGACAGCGGCAAGTTTCTACGATCTACGACCAGTCCAATCAACATCGCGTGGTGATGGTGCTTGACGAAGACTTTGCCGTCGGACCGGAATCGCTCAAGTCGATCTACGCGCGATCGAAAAACGATTCGCAAGTTCCCCTACAAGACTTGTTCACGATCGAGACTCGCAACACATCGCTTTCGGTTGCTCACAGTGGATTGTTTCCATCGTCAACGATATCGTTCAATCTGACGCCGGGAACATCGCTGAGTGAAATTGTCCCGCTGATTCAAAATGCCTCGAATGAAATTGGCATGCCATCAAGTATCCGAGGAGACTTCCAAGGTACGGCGCAGGCCTTTCAAGTCTCGTTGTCCAACCAGCCGATCCTGATTCTGTCGGCAATCATTGCGGTCTATATCGTTCTTGGAATGTTGTACGAGAGTCTGATCCATCCGTTAACCATTCTTTCCACATTACCTTCGGCCGGCGTCGGTGCAATTCTGGCACTTATCCTGTGCAAGACCGAACTGAACGTTATTGGCCTGATCGGAATTCTGTTGTTGATTGGTATCGTCAAAAAGAATGCCATTATGATGATCGACTATGCAATCGCATCGCGTCGATTGCATGGATGGTCGGCGGACAAGGCGATTTACGAAGCTTGTATGCATCGCTTTCGTCCGATCACAATGACGACCATGGCTGCGATTCTGGGTGGCATTCCGTTGGCAATAGGCAGTGGCGATGGAGCCGAATTGCGATCGCCACTTGGCATTTCCATCGTGGGTGGGTTAATTGTCAGCCAAGTATTCACGCTGTTTACAACGCCCGTGGTTTATCTCTATCTTGACCGCTTGGTCCAATGGTTCCGGCCTACTTCGTCATCGACAAACCCAGTGAATTCAGCCTCGGATTCATACTCAGATCCGCTCTTGCCACCCAACGCGGCTTCTGCCGGGCAGCTCGGAATCAGCCAACAAGCCATGCAATAATCTGAGTTACGAACTGTGCAGCTTAGCCAATTTTGCTTGGCTCGGGCATCGTTTTCGGATAGATTAACAGTGCGGCTTCAGCCTTCCCATCGCTTCTAAAGTCTCTGATACCTCAGAGACAATTGCGATTGGAATGACTGTAGTGAAAGAAACTGTCCAGTTTGTACATCTCAACGAATGAGCCCGAGCATGAGAACAAATCGACGCGACTGCTTGCGAAATATGTTAGCCGTGGGAGCTGTGGCAGGTGCAACCCATTGCTGGCCATCCAATCTTGCTGGCGCGATGAACGCTGCTGGCCAAGGTCGCCATCTAGTCATCCTTTGGATGTCCGGTGGTCCTTCGCAGATGGATACCTTTGATCTGAAACCTGGAACAACGAATGGCGGCCCATTTAAAGAGATTCAAACTACGGTTCCAGGATTACAATTCAGCGAGCATCTTTCGAAGCTCAGCAAGCACGCCGAACATCTGTCGATCATCCGCGGGATGCAAACCAAGGAGGGCGATCACAGTCGCGGCACCTACTTGGTTCGCACTGGTCAACGTCCCGGCGCGCCGATTCGATATCCGGCTATTCCAACAGCCCTAGCTAAAGAAATTGCCAGCGATGATCCGAGTATCCCAGGTTACGTCAGCATCCTACCGAACGTGTTCATCAATCCACCTGCATTTAGCGCGGGCTTCCTCGGAGCATCGAGAGAACCGCTGACGGTGGGTAGCACGGTCAGCTACGATCCGACGCAACCCACTCCCGCAGCTTCGGCAAATCAAGATCAGCCCGCGAACTTGAAAGTTGACAACCTCAGCCCACAACCGTTTCTAGACAAAGAACGTATCCAGCGACGCAAAGAGTTCTGGAATATGTTGCAGGAGAGCTACGGCGCGCAGGCTCGCGGGGGCGCTGCGGCGACTCACGATACAGTTTATCGTCGCGCTATGAAGCTCTCGGAAAGCAGCTTGGTCGAAGCCTTTGATCTCGATCAAGAAAGCATGGACACTAGACGACGATTCGGATTTGATCCCTTTGGCCAAGGTTGTCTGATGGCTCGACGCTTGATCGAGCGCGGCGTTGCCGTCGTGGAAGTTTCGCTAAGCGACGGTCCCGGCGGATTGTCCTGGGATAGCCACGCTGACAACTTCACCCAGGTGAAACGGTTGAGCGAACAACTGGATCGCTCGTGGAGCGAATTGATCAACGACTTGAAGGAGCGCGATCTGCTGAAACGGACTACGTTTGCTTGGATGGGTGAATTTGGACGAACACCGACTATCAATCCTCAAGGCGGTCGCGATCACTTCCCGAACGCGTGGACTTGCGTACTTGGTGGAGCCGGCATTCAAGGTGGTTCGATCGTAGGTAAAACCAGCGAAGATGGTATGGAGGTCACTGATCGCCCCGTGGCAGCCCCCGATCTATTGGCCACACTTTGCAAGGCTGTAGGCGTTGATCCTCAGTTAGAGAACGTCGGCGAAGATCGCCGACCGATCAAGATCTCGGAAGGTGTCCCGATCAAGGAAATTCTTGCGTAACAAGCGGCACAGTAGAGGAAAAGAGGACGAGGCGGCGGTCAGGGCTAGCCCAACGAACAGGCGTTGTCCTCAAAGCCAATTAGCTAGCGCATGATCAAAACGACGCAGCGGTGCGATCGAGTCCGCCTTGCGGAGCTAAAGCACCTTGGGGCCAGCTTGAAGTATCTCAGCCGAACAGCCGGACGCGAACTGCTGGAAGTTGTCTTGGAACAACTGAGCTAACTTCTTTGCAGAGGCATCGTAGGCGTTTTGATTCAACCAAGTTTGCCTTGGAACCAAGATGCGACTATCAACACCAGCGCACTCGGTAGGCACGGAGACGCCGAACACTGGATCGACAACGGTCGGTGCCTGAGCAAGTTGGCCATTGTGGATCGCATCGATGATAGCTCGCGTACTACTGAGGCTCATGCGTCGACCGGTACCATAGCCTCCGCCGCTCCAACCC
>CAYWNG010000301.1:0-7896 GCA_964458685.1 uncultured Pirellulaceae bacterium | reverse complement strand
AAAGCGAAAGAATCCCGTTGGAAACGGGAGCGACTTTTATTGCTTCAAGCCGCTACCGAATCCACAACAAATATTCCCCGAACCTTAGGCCAGCTTTCTTTGGATTGTCAACGATATAGGTTTGTAGATACTGGAATTGCCGCTCGTTCCGAAGGACGTGGTCAAACGGCTCTGGCTGCCAAACGCGGCCTTGTCGACACAGGAGTTTGTTGATTTGGCGGCCTGTAAAACGTAGCCAACTAGTGCACTGTTCCTGTAGTAGCCAACCGTTCCGCATTTGTACCAAGATATGAACATGATTGGGCATGATCACAAATCGGTCGAGGTCGTACCGATCATTGTCAAACTTGAGTAGTGGATCTGCAACTATCCGAGCACAGTTCGGATCGCGTAGCAAACACTCGCCGTGGGCTTGATCAAGGCTTTGATGCCAACCTTGATTTCTCATCTTAAGAAACTGACGTCGCAAGTTCTCTGGAAGGGCTCCTCGCTGAAATGCGCTTTCGATGCTAAGTTCGTGATAGCCGTTTTGATGTAACCAAGCAACTTGGTTGTCTCGCCAACGCTGGATAACCTCTTTCGGCATAGAATCGACTAATCGAAAAGTTACGAAGGTTAGGGCAGATTGCCCGAAATGAGGGCGATCACGCCTTGTAACATAGGAATCCGCCTCCCAATCCATAAATCTCCATTCGATTTTGTTTGGCATGTTTGGATCTTTTGAATGCAAGATTTGTCATGTTTCCCGCGGGCATCTAGATTCTACTAGTGTCGCCCCCGTCTCCCATGAAGTGTTACTACATGCGCAGCTCGATCCAATCCTTGCGATAGTCGTAATTCCGCCCCGACCGCTCATCATCTCCATTTGACATGCACCGCCGAAGCGTGCGATTCATGACATGAACGACAGCCTTCTCATTGGCGATTCCTCACGACACATCGCCACATCGCCAGCCTCCTACGCATGACAATAAATTGCTCAAACAGGCTACGTCAGCAACTGAACTGAACTGTGCAGGGACTATTAGTCTGTTTGGGAGCAAAATCCTTACAACAATTTTCGTGAATTTTCAAAAATACTTGAAGTCTGTTAAGTTAGGTATGTGAGCTGTGTCCCCAACTCTCTTTCGACACGCTCTGAGAGTCGTGGGCGCGAGTCTCGAAGGGCATGGCTTTGCTTGAAATCGGATCGAACAACGGCGGGTGGAATTAAGTTCCAACGCAGCGACATGGATCGGCAGCAACACGGATCAGTGTTGCGATACACCGAACTCAGCCCACGAATTGCCTTACTTCTCGGCCTCGGGTTCCGAAACTAACTTAATCAAGTAAAACACAGCGTCTGTTCCACTACCGGGGATGACGCCAAGCATCATTTGTTGCTCCTTGTCACAAAATGCATCGACAATCGTCATATTCGAAGGTAGCGGAAGCAACTCACCAGTATGGTACATTACCAATTCATTTCGCTGACGAACTACTCCATCGTAACTTTTCGAAATGGAAGTTATCTCAGGAATTGCGGTGGAATCCATCGATGAAAGCTTCCCAAAATTGGAGTATCGCTGGAGGCTCGTAGATAGTGAATTGTAGTGTTCCGTTGTCAATTGCTCGTTGGAACCCAGAAACTGCTCTCTCAAATTGGGATAGTCCTGATAGGACCAGAATCTCCCGTCATTCATCAGCTCGGTAAAGAATTTCTTCACGTCCCCAGGCCGATGGTCAACGTACCGCAGCAACTTAGTTCCGAAGGTCAAAAAAGGATAGCCATCGATCCATTCCGGTGGCAAGCGATAGAGCTTCTTGGTCTCTTGGACTCGCGTTAACTTTTCATCAATTATCGAAAGCTGAACAAAATAGGGCTTTCGCTTACCAGTTCGCTGATAGACTTCGATCCCTGATTCGCCGATGTCGATACCCATGATGACGGCAAAATCGAAACGACCTACCACTCGACCTTCTGTATCAAAGAACAAGAGCTCCTCTTCGTTCCTCTTCTCATAACTCATTGGCCTAATCGTCGCATAGACACGATACTTCGGTAACCAACAAAAGCGTGTGGCATAAGTGTGACGCCAGCTCCAACCCCCGGAAGATCGAACGTGTGGATTGAAATAGGCGTGGTCCGCATCGGGAATCGTCCAGTTAGGCTTCTCTGCCTTAAAGTCTTCGATTGAACGATAGTTGACTAGATCAAAGGGCTGCTTCTCCACGAGCGCAGAGACGTCTGCTGCCTTCGAATCTGCAATGTTCTTGGTCTTCTCGTTCGCAAATAGATCCTTGAGTTTGGCGTCACTTACTCGACCTCTGAATCTCCAAGCGAAGATCTCGCCCGTGATTGGATGCATGCTGACAAACCTATTGCGTAACGAGTTGGACACCTCAGTTCTTTCGAGTGATTTGGTATCGATGCGACACACTTGATGATCAGCAAAGGAACCGACCAAGATCGCTGAGCCGTCGGGCGAGAACGAAGCAAAGGCGTTATACCACCAATGAGCACCCAACGCTCGACCATAATCAGCCTGATAGGATGATGCGCTGAAGATCAATTGCGATTCAATCTTTTTCTTAGGACGCTTGTCATCCAATACTTGTGATCGCACGTCACTCGATGCGACAGTCACCCACAAGATCACGACGAGAAAACTCTGAGAAGTAAAAACATTCCGCACGATGATCCCCTTGACTTCGCAGGTAACAAATCGCCCTTCAGATCAAGTCGCTATTTTCTCATAAGCTGTGTTGTATGTCCACAAGCATGACGGCGGGCGCAGGCAGTTCCCAGCCACCCAATCGACACATCGCCATCCTCCCACAAACATGGACGCCACCAGGGATGTTGCGGTTCGAATTGAGAGTTTATACATGGTGACATTAGCCCTCACCGCCCAATCCTCCTGCCCCAAAACCCCGGGTTACGCTTGGCTCGCGGGACTCGGCGCGTTCACCCGGGGCTAACGGTGTGTCGCCACTTCGTGGCTGGACGTGAAACAATGTCACCTTCTGCATCTTCGGCGTATAGGTACCCGAGGCCCTCGTGAGTGGCACCAGTGAATAGCAGCAGTGAGTGGCACCAGTGAATAGCAGCCGTTGTTTACACTCAAACCACCGATGTCGAGATTGAGATCAACGGCTGAATGACTTATGATCAAGCAGTGATTAAGATCTCCGCAGTGGAACTCAAGAAGCTGCATGCGATCTTGTTCAAATAGCCTCCGATTCATTCAAGATCGATCGCGGGAACCATCGCCCTCCAATTAAGCTGGAACCAATATGTATGAAGTAGTGCTCGCACTCGTCGCCGGATTGATCGTCGGAATACTCTTCTCCGCAATCAAGCTGCCTGTACCCGCTCCGCCGGTTCTTTCTGGCGTGGCTGGAATTGTGGGTATCTATTTGGGGAACGTAGTGTATCAGTGGGCCTTGCAGACTTGGTTCAAAGGGCCATGATCTGAATGTTGTGGAAACGGGCAGAGTTCTCGTTCGTGGAACTCTGGCGAACACGACTACGATCATAGGAACTCTGGCGAGTCGCACTACTGTCCATCCTGAGAATTTTCTTATCACTTACGCGTCACGAAATAGGCTTAGATGCTTCGCACAACCCACACTGTTGCCGTTTTACTTCTTGCTTTGTCTTCGATAGCTCTACAGTCGCAGGCTTGGGCCGAGCAATGGAGCGTCCCACTAGCAGGAAATTCCTTCAGAACGCAACCATCTCCGGGTGGGCGTGGAGTCGACCGTAGTGGAAGCTTGAAGTTGCAGAATGCCGAAGAGGTTTACTCAGTCTACTTCCACGTCGATCGGCCCGCCGATTTGCGTTTGAAGCTAGTTGGACGCATCGAAAAGAGTAGCAAAGTTCTTTGCTCTATTAATCGAGTCGAAGATCAGGCCAATAAGGTTAGCTGGACGGTCGAAACGAAGAACAGCGATCAAGGATTTGCTTTTGCGGCAGAAAAAGCTGGCTATGTTCGACTGGATTTGCACTCGCAAGTGGGCGAGGATAACAAGAATGAAGTCGAGCTTAGGGAGATCCTGATCGAAAGTGAGAACAAGGATCTCAAGGTTGACTTTGTGAGGAACAACGATGGCAATATGTTCTACTGGGGACGCCGTGGTCCAAGTGTGCATCTTTCCTACCAAGTCCCGAAAGATGTGAAGCTGCAGTACGGCTACACCGAATTGACTGTTCCAGAAGGCGAAGACCCGATCGGGTCGTACTACATGGCCAACGGGTTCAGCGAGGGCTACTTCGGAATGCAGGTCAACAGTGCAAGCGAACGTCGAATCCTGTTTTCAGTTTGGAGTCCCTTTAATACAGACAACCCCAAAGAAATTCCCGCTGACCAACAGATCGAATTGCTTGCCAAAGGCGCTAACACTCGCGTTGGACAGTTCGGCAATGAGGGCTCGGGCGGCCAGAGCTTTATGATCTACCCTTGGAAAAGTGGTCAGACCTATCGCTTCCTCACCGAAGTCAAGCCGATCGATGAAAACAATACGCAGTACTCCTGTTGGTTTGCTGCAAAGAACGAAGATTGGATCTTGGTCGCCAGCTTTCGACGGCCTAAAACAAGCACACACCTGCGAGGCTTCCATTCCTTTCTCGAGAGCTTTGACCCTTCGCACGGTTACATCAGTCGGCGATGTTCCTACGGAAATGTCTGGGTAGCTGACACCAGCGGAAAATGGCATGCGTGTGACAAAGCCAAGTTCAGTGTCGATCCCACGGGCGGCACACGGCATCGCTTAGACTTTGAAGGCGGAGTCGATGGCGGCCAGTTTTTCCTTCACAATTGTGGATTCTTCAGCGGTACGGTCGAAGCGGGTACGATGTTTCAGTTGCCTGCGATAGATGGCGGTACACCAGGAGCGACACCGACTCCACCGGCGATTGACCTAATTGCGTTGCCTAGAAAATAACTCGGGACTGCTCTGCGGCTAACTTCAACGTAGAATGAACTTGTGTGCGGAGCTTTACTGAGATGGCTCGCGCGATAATCCACGAAAGGGAGTTTTATGTCACGCTACGTGTCCGCCTTGTGCCTCTGGGCCTTTGTTTTTTTCGAGCTATCCGTCAACGCTTCCTCAAAGGCCCAAGCTCAGCAATCCCTTTTTGATCTCTTCACTTCGCAAGGCGTGACCTTGAGCCAGGGAGCTCACTCTGTTCTCGCGGCTCCCTTGTTAACGGGCAAGAATGCTGATGAGTCGAAAAAATTGCTGGAGAAGCTCAGCGAGCGCAACGGCTGGGACCGATTCTCTAGGAACTCGCCTTCGGCCCCAGTGCATGTTGAATTGAAGTACGTTCCAGAAGGCAAGGGCGAAGATCGCATTGGTCACAACATCTACAGCGCGTTTATTGCCTACGCGCCAATGACATCGCTGAAGGACGAACAACTGATGGCCAGTCTGTTTGGTTCGACCGCGGAGGATAAGGAGCAGATGGGATTCAACCCTGAAAAGTTGTCGCCCGAAATCCTCAAGAAGGCAGGCATCGAATCGGTGGATGCGAACACAAGCTACAGCACTTTGCGAATCCCGTTGATGAACCGCGTCGAGATTGAAGGGACGGCCCGCATCGATAAGATTGAAAAGAATGGCTGGGTCGTGATCGCTTGGCAGTTGGATTCGCACTTTACTTTTGACAAGCCTGAAGACGCGCCTCCCGAGCTTAAGAAGTACGTCAATCGATACAAGAAGATCGATCGAGACGAACTCGGAAAGGTCAGCGAAACGCCGCCAGTCAGCTATCTTGGATGCGGTGGCTATCTTTCAGTTCAAACGACTGGACTTGCCGAGAATCAACTGCTTATCGAATCTCGCTTTGCTATGTACGAGCCCAAGATTTGGTTTGCAGGCAGCAATTTCCTGCGATCCAAGTTCCCTCCAGCTCTTCAAGAAAGCGCCCAGACGCTGCGAAGAAAGCTCAGTAGCGTGAAGTAACGCGCTTTTAGGCAGAAGTGCCGACATATCCTATGCCGGGGCTGACGAGACCCGGTATTGAGGCCGCTGAAGTATTGAGCCCCGAAGGAGGCGGCGATACATCAATGTGGTGTGTCGCCCAAGCTCAATATCGCACCACAACCATTCGAAGAATAACTCAACGAAAAAAGCTCAGCAATCTGCTGAGCTTTTATTCTTTTGTTTCGCCTTATCTTACAAGGCTCAACCGAACGATCGGTGTACTTGAAGACGCTCTAGCCGGTGATTTCGGCGATCTCAACGCGAGTGTACTGTTGTCGGTGACCAGTTCGTCGCTTGAAGTTCTTGCGGCGACGGAACTTCTGAATGAAGATCTTTTCGCCCTTCTCAGTTCCAAGAACCTTGGCTGTTACCTTGGCACCTTGAATCTCAGGGGTACCCAAACGCAATCCTTCATCGCCTCCAATGGCTAGTACCTTGGAGAATTCGAAGCTGTCACCAGCGTTCAACTCTCTACGAAGGTCGATATCGATGCGCTGTCCTGCTTGAACTTTTAATTGACGTCCACCGTCAACAACGATTGCGTACATGGGATTATCTCAACTCACGAAATCCATACTGGCATACCCCTACAATGTGGCAGGTCCAGTCGCTAACTGGTCCGCTCGGGGCTATAAGAAGGCGAGATTTTAGTAGAACATAGGAAGCTCGTCGAGGCCCAATTCGCTAAGTTTCTGGCGACTCGACCCATAATCACAGCTCCTTTTTTCCGACTGCCACGGATAGCACTATCGTCAAAATCGGGTCGGGTGGTTACCATTTAGGGCATGAACACACCAAAAGTTGCTCCCATTATTGAAATTAGCATTATCATCCGCCACGGGGCGAGGTGAACGGAGCAACTTTTACGAAGCTACGAACACCCTGGAGTGCCCCGAGTACTCCAGGGTTTTTTTGTTTCATGGCCGAAAATAGTTGTTTGGATTTTAGCGCTTTGGGGATCAGTTTCGATTGAAAACGGTAGTTTTGGGGTGCCAAACCAGGGCCCGCCGCCAGTTTTCTCGCGAAGTTGGTTAGTTTTCTGCCGTACGGTCAGCAACGTTTTAGTCAAATTGGAAAGAGGACCAATGAGTCGATCAATCGCCATTTACGACACCACATTACGCGATGGAACGCAGGGCGAAGGCGTGAGCTTTTCACTGCAAGACAAACTCAACATCTGCTCGCGATTGGCGGAAATTGGCATCGACTACATTGAAGGTGGTTACCCACTTTCCAACGAAAAGGACGTCGCCTTCTTCCAGAAAGTCCGCGAGCTGAACCTTGGATCCAGCTTGGTCTCTGCATTCGGAATGACTCGGCGGCGAGGAATCAAGGCCGAAGCCGATCCGGGCATGAAGGCCATGCAATCCGCTCAGACTCCCGCCTACACGATCGTTGGAAAGACTTGGGACTTCCAAGTCACCGATGTCTTGGGCGTCGGACTGGATGAAAACTTAGCGATGATCGGCGAGAGTATCGAGTTCCTCGGTCGAAACGCGCAGATGCTTTACGATGCCGAACACTTCTTCGATGGTTACAAAGCGAATCCACAATACGCACTCGCTACGCTTCGCGCGGCGGCAAGTGCCGGCGCGAAGTGGCTTGTCTTGTGCGATACCAACGGCGGAAGCTTGCCCGACGAGATTTCCAACATCGTCAAGATCGTGGCTGAAGTAATGGTGGGCTACGATGTTCAGCTTGCGATTCACTGTCACAACGACGGAGACTTGGCGACCGCAAACTCGTTGGCTGCTATCGATGCGGGTTGCAATCAAGTCCAAGGCACGATCAACGGTATCGGCGAACGCTGTGGCAACGTGGACCTGATCGCTGTCATGGCTAACTTGGCCTTCAAGAAGCAAGGCTTTACAGTATGCGGCGGTAAGTCTCTAGAGCATCTTACCGAGCTCTCGCGCTATGTTTACGAAA
>CAYWNG010000300.1:2784-7939 GCA_964458685.1 uncultured Pirellulaceae bacterium | reverse complement strand
ATCAAAGCGATAGTATCGCGAGAGCCAAGCGAGATCTGATGCTAGATGTGGCCATCAAGTCTGTGAAAAAACACCGCAACGATAAACGAGAAGACCGAGCTGGGATGATCGTGTTCGGTCGCGAAGCAGCGATTGAGTTCCCTCCCTACAACGATGATCTTCCCACTGTCCGCGCGGTGGAAAGCTATCTGGGAAGAACGGACGCTACAAATTTGGAGGCTGCGCTCAAGCTCGCTCAAGCCGCGTTTCCAGAAGACTCAGCCAAGCGAGTCGTCCTGATCTCTGACGGAGTCGAGACAATCGGCCAAGCTGCTGTAGTTGCCAAGTCGATGGCTGAAGCCGGAATTGGCTTTGACGTAATCCCTGTCGACCTCTTGGCCAAAAGCGAAGTCTTGGTTGAAAAGGTGGACCTACCCAATAACATTCGCCAAGGACAACCGTTCGAAACTCGCGTCGTTGTTAATCGTTACCAACCTGATGGTGATGAAGCTGTCAAAGGTCGCTTGCGATTGATTCGATCAGTTGGATCAGCCGAACAAGTTATTGTCGACGACGAAGTGACACTCGATAAAGACGTCAACGTTTTCCCTATCACCGATTCGATTCCACAGCCTGCCGGCTATACCTATCGAGCCGAATTTGTGCCGGATAACCCGAGCGACGATGCGTTGCAACAAAACAACCGCGCCGACTCGTTCACTTATGTTCGCGGCAAAGGACGAGTTCTGCTAATTGAGAATTTTAAGTCACCTGGCGAACACGCGAATTTAGTCGAGACGTTGCGTAAGGCAGAGATCGAAGTCGATGTGATGCTCAGCAACCAGTTGTTTAGCTCGCTCGCTCAACTTCAAGTCTATGATTCTGTCCTGCTGGCCAACGTGCCAAGAAGCAGCGGTGAGAGCTTTGAAGACATCGCCAGCTTCTCCGACGAACAGATTGAGATGTTGGTTTCGAACACGGAACAGTTCGGTAGCGGATTGATCATGATTGGCGGTCCCGACAGCATGGGAGCCGGCGGTTGGTCGAATACTTCGCTGGAAAAGGCGATGCCAGTCGATTTTCAGGTGAAGAACACCAAGATCGAAGCGGTCGGCGCGCTAGCGATGGTGATGCACGCCTGCGAAATCGCTCAAGGCAACTACTGGCAGAAGAAGATCGGCGAAGCAGCGCTCACCGTTTTGGGGCCAATGGACTATTGCGGTGTTTTGGAATATTCCAACTCTGGCGACAAATGGCTTTGGGGCGATAAGAATGGCATGCTTCGCGTCGGGCCAAATCGCAATGCAATGATGCAGCGCATCCGCAACATGGCGATGGGGGACATGCCCGACTTTCAATCGTCGATGCAAATGGCCATCGCTTCATTGACTGCCGTCAATGCCTCGCTGAAGCACATGATCATTATTAGTGACGGTGACCCTTCGCCACCCTCTCCTGGCGTAATCAATCAATTCGTCAACGCTCAAATCAAGATCTCTACGGTCGCAGTGGGAACGCACGGGCCCGCTGGTCACCAAACTTTGCAGGACATTGCGCAGCAGACAGGCGGCAACTATTACGTTGCCACTAATGCGACAGCCTTGCCCAAGATTTTCCAACGCGAAGCGATGCGAGTCGCTCGACCGTTGGTTCGCGAGCCTGAAGGTGGCTTCACTCCTGAGATTACCTATCCACACGAAATTTTAACAGGCTTGCCCAGACCGCTTCCTCGAACCGATGGCTACGTTCTGTCAACTGTTAAGGATAGCGGCTTGGTTGAAGTCTCGATTCGCGCGCGAGATCCAGAGATGGAAGCTGAGAATCAATCGATGCTGGCGACGTGGAGTTTTGGACTGGGGCGTACGGGAGTCTTCGCAAGCGATGCTGGTCGTCGATGGACCAAGACATGGACATCTCAAGAGACCTACGACCAGTTCTGGACACAGTTCGTTCGTTGGTCAATGCGTCCCTCGGACACCGATGCCAAATTTTCAATCGCGACCAATGTTGGTGATGGTCGCGTTCAAGTGGTCGTCAATGCACTTTCTAAAGAGGATGAGTTTCTCAACTTCTTGGAGATGCAAGCAGTTGCGGTTGGTCCCAATCTCGAGCCCTATCCAATTGTCATGCGTCAGGTGGCTCCTGGTCGTTACGTAGGTTCGTTCGATGCTGACAATGCGGGAAGCTACCTAGTGAATGTCGTCCCAGGTCCAGGAGCGCCTCCGCTGGTGACCGGAGCCAGCATTCCTTACTCCGACGAATATCGTATTCGCAAAACAAACTACACCACTCTTCAACAGCTTGGCAAACTGGAGCCCAAAGGCGGCGAAGCTGGCGTGGTGACGAAAAATCTTGATCAAGCTTCGATGGCGGAGCTTTTGGCTACCGATAGTTATCGCGGTGGCCTACCCAGAGCTTTCAGCATGCAAGATGTCTGGCCACTTTGTGTGCTGCTTGGATCGATCTGCCTGTTTGGCGACATTTTTGTTCGTCGAGTCTCTCTGGACTATGCCTATCCGTTCAAGTGGGTCGCCAGTCGACTTTCTGGAAAGAAGATGACTGTGCAGGACGTCGAGCGTCAGGCGAGCCTCCAACGCTTGCGATCAAGAAAGAGCGAAGTTACAGAGCAGGTCGAAACCGCCAAGGCATCGACTCGCTTCGAAGCTGCTGAATCGAGCGATCCACAGTCGCTGGCTCAAATCTTGGATTCTGCGGGAGCCTCTTCCGCGCCGACTGAGAAACGTACTGCGACTCCTTCGATGTCCCAAAAGGATGAAAAGGAAGGGTACACATCTCGATTGCTGGCCGCCAAGAAGGCAGCTCAGAAAAAACCAGATAGCGAGTCCAACTAATGGCGGTGCATAGTTGATTTTCTATCGAGCACGCTTTAGCCTAGTTACGCAAGTCATTTTTTATTTACGCCTCTAAGACAGAAATTATTGCACATGACCAACATTGCCGAGCAGATGCAGCAGCAAGCTGAAGAGTTTCGAACACGTTACAAAGCTGTACGCGATGAAATTGGCAAGATAATTGTTGGACACGATGAAATCGTGCACGGTGTTTTGACGGGAATGTTTGTCGGCGGACACTGCCTGCTAGAAGGTGTTCCTGGCTTAGGAAAGACGATGCTCGTCAAGACGCTCGCCGAGACACTCAGTTTGCCTTTCAATCGAATCCAGTTCACGCCAGATTTGATGCCCGCTGACATTCTCGGTACCAACATGATTGTTGAGAATGAGACCGGAGCAAAATCATTCCAATTCCAGAAGGGCCCGATCTTCACTCAAATCTGCTTGGCAGACGAAATTAACCGAGCAACTCCCAAGACTCAATCGGCTTTGCTAGAAACGATGCAAGAAGGTACGGTTACCGTCGCCGGTACCCGTTATGTGCTCGACAAGCCGTTCTTTGTACTGGCGACTCAAAACCCCATCGAACAAGAAGGTACCTATCCACTTCCTGAAGCACAGCTCGACCGCTTCATGTTCAAACTGGTTGTAGGCTACAGTTCGCGCGAAGAGCTGAACACGATCGTTGATCGGACGACTCGAGGAACCAAAATCGCCACCAACAAAATCATGGACGGAGCCGAAATCCTAAAATGGCAAGCTCTCGTTCGCGATGTTATCTTGGCACAGCATGTTCAGGACTACATCGTCCGCTTGGTTCTGGCAACCCATCCCGAAGGTCAACTGGCGCAGCCCATCACCAACCAATATGTTCGTTGGGGAAGTAGTCCCCGGGGCGCGCAAACATTGGCTCTAACGGCGAAGGTCCGAGCCCTCTTGGACGGTCGATACAATGTGAGCTTCGAAGATATCCGCCGAGTGTTCCTACCAAGCATGCGCCACCGTGTTCTGCTGAACTTTGAAGCTCAAGCCGAAGGAATCGAAGTCGATCAAGTCTTGCTTGAAATCCTCGAAAAGGTTCCTGAGAAGTCCGAGTAGCGATTCCACATCATTAGGCCAACTTCGCGATGTTGCGGGGAGTATCCTTCCAATGGAAAATCCGTATTCTCCGCCTACCGCACTCATTCTTCCGACCGAAGCTACAGAGAACCGATTGACCTATGTTTGGATTTGGTTGCATGTAGCTTTTTTGGGTGCGCTGGTCACGACTCCGGCCGACATTTTTTCCATGGCTAAGGCGATGGCTTTCGCTTTGCCGTGCTTTCTTGTTGGCGTAATCTGGGGCTCCCCCGCAACTCAAGTCCAACGTGCGTTGTTAACTTGCATTTGCACAGCAGGAGCGGGATATCTGTTTGCTTCAACGTGGTTTCCGCTCGACAGCGTTACACTCATTCCTGCAGTGATCTTTGCCGCGACTAACGTCTACCTGGGCTACCGATCAGGAGAGATTATTCAACATCACCGCACGCGTCTTTTCTTAGCGATTGCGACAGCCTACCTTGTCGGATTACCACTTGGCCCCGCGGGTGTTTTGCTCACAACTATTCCGACAACGCTGATTGCCGGACGGAAGCTGCGACGGATACTTGATTGAGACTACCCCTGACTATTCAAGGTTGAGAACGCGCCAAGAAACTGTTCGATGACCCGATCACGAAACCTGAAGCAGACTAGCCAATCCCGCGTTTTTTGACGACTTGCCAAGATTATGGTGACCGTTTTATCTAGAATGGCGTCACGCTCGCCTGACCTTCGCTCTTCCCGCCAAACTTTTTTGATGCTTGGTTTCAACCATGAAATTCAAGATTGCCTGCCCGCACTGTAGCCACTCCCTTTCATTAGCGGACCCCAAACCAGGTAAGTACAAACCCAAGTGCACGGCCTGTGGAACTCAATTTGCAATCGTTGTTGATGCAGGTGACCCGCCCAAAATTCGCGTTGGGAAGTTGACCAACCAAGCGACTAGTCCAACTCCTGAAGCAACGCAGTCGGAGCAGCCGGTCAAACCTCAACCACAGAAACCAGTTGAGCCCTCGGCAACCCCACAGAAAAAAGTTGAGCCCTCGGCAACTTCAACCAATTCTCCTTCGTCCAACTCACTTCCGTTTGATGCAACTCTGGTCAACGCTAAATCAGACATAGCTCAAACTGTCGATAGCTCACTGACCGTGGGCGATCCTCCGGTCTCTGCAATTGCTCGAGACTCAAGACTTGACGAGACGCTATCACCCGATGTTCACGCGACCGTAGGACTTGCTGACGAA
>CAYWNG010000300.1:0-2774 GCA_964458685.1 uncultured Pirellulaceae bacterium | reverse complement strand
GACGAAGCATTGGCGAATTCGTCGAGCAAGCCGACTGGATTCGATGTTACGCTTTCCCCAAGTTTGATTGATGCTCCCAAGCCAACCGGCTTTGACGTTACGATGCAAGTCGACTCACGTCCACCAACTCAAGCTCAAGCACTTGATCAGACTCTGCCAGTACACGAAGCTGGCAAAGCAACGGCGGGAACAGGCGGCGACTTTTCTGTCAACCAAGCTGATCAAGCATCGAGTAAACCGAACGCGCGCCCTCAAGGTCCAGTTGAGCGACTAGGAGGCTACCGCATCGTCAAGGAACTTGGCGCGGGCGGCATGGGTAAAGTCTACTTGGCTCGACAACTATCGCTCGATCGTCCCTGCGCGATCAAGACTATACAAGCCGACTGGGCGGCCAACCCTCGCGTGATCGCTCGCTTCATTCGTGAAGCCTATGCGGCCGCTCAGTTGACGCATCACAATGTCGTTCAAATCTACGACTTAGGTCAGGATAAAGGCACTAACTTTTTTAGCATGGAACTAGTCGCAGGCGGTTCGCTTGACGATCAGCTTCGAGCCAAAGGAAAACTCCCTCCGAAATTAGCTGCCACGCTCATTCTACAGGCTGCTCGCGGACTTAAATTCGCTCACGATCACGGAATGGTCCATCGCGATATCAAGCCCGCTAATCTCATGCTTACCAACGATGGCTTGCTGAAGATTGCCGACTTGGGATTGGTCAAAACTCCGCAAAATGATGATGCCAAATCCGAAGATCAAGATGATGTCCAGTCGATGATGCTGGCTTCGGCCAAATCGCAAGTCACTATCGTCGGTGCGTCGATGGGTACGCCGGCGTACATGTCTCCCGAGCAAGCCGAGGATGCGGCTAGTGTCGACAAACGAGCCGATATCTATTCCTTGGGCTGCACTTTTTATGCGTTGCTTACCGGCAAACCACCCTTTGATGGTCAGACTTTGCTTGAAGTCATTACGAAACACCGCCAAGAGAAGATTACGAGACCCGAGGTGATCGTCGAAGGCCTTCCCGGAGTACTCGGCGACATTATCGAACAGATGACTGCTAAGTTGCCCGAAGATCGCTATCAAGATCTCGAAGATGTCATCAACGATTTAGAAGTCTTTCTGGAACTTCGCGAGGATATGTCGAAAGCCAAGATTCGCTACTTCGATGCTCGCGATCACCGAAGCGGAAGCAGCGAAGCGAGTGCGCAATCTTCAAGTCAGCAAGCTGAACAACAATCTGCACAACCAGCGGATAGCCAAGCTGAGCCATCTGACACGTCAGCTAAACCCGCGAATGCAGCATCAAAAGTCGCAGCGCCTCATGCCGACATCCCTGCTGAGTTGGTGGGGAAGATTCAAGTCGCTGCTCGAAGCTTTCAAAGTTCGCCGCTCCTGTGGGCTCGCAAAATCGCGCCGTTGGCGTGGTATGGACTGTGCGGGTTGCTGACGATCTTCTCGTTGCTAATGGCGCTAATCTCTGGTGGCAAGCTGTTAGCCTCGGGGGCTCAGTCGATCGCTTCAAGTGCCACAGCAGCAGTTAACAATCTGACAGGCTCAGGCGGCGAGCCCACCGCGGAAGCTCCTGCGGCTAAATCCAGCGATGCCATTTCGAGCAACTTTGATAACCTCTTGTCGCGAACGAAGAGCGCACTTGGTTACGCGCTCGCGCTGATTCTTGGCCCCGTCTTCGCCGTGATCTTAGGAGGTTGGGAGGGCAAAAGCCCACTCGCCCTACGCTATCGCGAGTCGTTTGTATCAGGCGGCATTTTTACGAAACTCTACTGGGCTTTCGCTGCAATTCTAGCTCTGCTTGTCGTGCACTTCCTGGGGCTTTGGTTACCTGCGATCCTGGGCTTGATCTTCGGCGCGATGGCTGGCGCCGGTTACTATTTCGGTATCGAAAAGCCACTCGCGGCAAAGCGACGTGAGACTGTTGAAAGCTCGCAAGGCCTGCTCAAACAACTACGTTTGCGCGGTCTTGAAGAAGCGCAGGTGCAGCATGCCTTTGCCAAGCATAGCGGGAAAGACTGGGAAGAGCTGTTTGAGAACATCTTTGGTTACGACTGCATGAGAGCCATGCGTGCCAAGCTGGATAGATCTACCAACACTTCGCGCAAAGTTTTCCGAGCCTATCGGGATCGTTTGATTGACCGTTGGGACGCGCGACTATCCGAAGCGAAACGAGCCAATGAAGAGGAGCTCCTGGCGCGAACCGAGAAGGCCGAACTGATTGCTGCGGGAGTTTCTGCCACGGAGGCGCAGAAGCAAGCCAATGCCATGGCGGCGTCGATGGTCGATGCAGCGACTGAAACCAAACAAACGATGCGTGAACTCGCCGACGGCAAGCTCACCGATCAAGCAGCCGAAGAAAAACGGCGGCGGATCAAAGCGATGCTTGCCGAAGCTCGGTCAGGGAAGGTTAGCCCCAAAGCTCGTAGCAGTCGTCGCTTGGATGCACTACTTGGGCAATTGCTCGGCAGCAAGTTCCGCTTCGCTTGTGCGGCCGTGCTACTGTTGGCAGTAGGTATGTGGGTCAGCAGCAATCGTCAATCGCTCGAAAACTACTGGCAGGAAACCAAGACCACGGTCTCCAACATTTCAATCGAAGGCGGGATTGCCGGTGCAGCCGAAACGGCTAAGAACACACTCAACAAGTCCGCAGAACTCAAATGGACTCCAATCCTGGGCGGATTAGTCACACAAACGAATGTGATCTATGTCGCACTGGCTGGTCTATTGATGGCCGCTGGAACATTTTTCTACGGATGGAA
>CAYWNG010000299.1:0-7974 GCA_964458685.1 uncultured Pirellulaceae bacterium | reverse complement strand
GTTCTCCGACAATGGACGATATAGCTATCCAGGACAAGACTCGCCCCGCAGATCGCCAAACCTGCTGTTGTCGGACAATTAGCTCTTGCGAGTCTTTGCTTTGAGTAAGAGCATCGTCGAGTACATTCTCGACACCAAAGTACTTTCCGAATCCCAACCAAACCGCGACCATCACGATCCAAAACCCACACATCCGAACAAAGGCCCCCGCCATTAAGTAAACCATGGGTAAGTCCAGAGGCGTTTGACTCATCAGCCACAATCCCGCAACTGCTAGAGAGACGACCAGTACCCACCCGAGCATTCCTCGCGAAAGCGGAGTGAACTGTCTCGCGATCAGAAGTAGCACGCGAGTCGTGTTTCGCGGTGCAAAAAGTAGAACGTCGGTTATGCGTTTTAGATTAAGTGAACTATTGACAAATGAAACAAGCTTCTCACGGTACTTAGTCGCGTAGATGCGAAACAATGTTCTTTGCCAGAGCCAAAGGAGAGTCACAGGGTAAAGGATGATAAGAAGAAACACTAAAACAATGAAGCCAATCAGCTCCAGACTGAAGCTGGGAAGTTGAAGCCAAAGGTTTGCGATTTGAGGCACCCTAAAAAGTAAAATGCCGCCGACGATGCTGGCAACAATTGAGAGTAAATGAACATCAAGAAACTTGAAGACAGTTTCTTTTACAGCCTTGGCCAACTTCAGCAGTCGAATCATTTTCACTTCCATTGCGTGAAAAAGCTTAAGTGAAAGCAACCGTAACAATTCAATCACCTTTAGGATGAAGCCAACAGTCCACTACGTCGTGCTACAGTGACTTCAGGTACTCCACCAATTGCCATCGTTCCTCTTCGGTAAAGGTACCGTAGGTATCGTGGCCCAGGTTGGAGTTGCCTGACAGAGAAGTGTCGAACAGCGTGGTACCAGCAGCTTGGTCAGTACTGAAGCCGACTTTCTTGGGTTCGAATTCTCGATTGCCGACATAGAACTTGGTCGTACGCTGGTTGCTGGGCAACAAGAGTTCGTACAAGTTGGGCACAGAACCATTGTGCAGATACGGCGCAGTTGCCCAAATGCCTGCTAGCGGTGCCTTGGCGATGTCTATCAAGCTAGTGAACAAACAGATCGCCGCGCAAAGACCACCAACAACTTGCCTCTTCATTCCCGTCTCCAGTCATGATGTACGTGATGCGTTATGTACATAACGACGATCAATGGAGCACAATCATTTCAACAAGTGAAGATGTTGCAACGATATTTAGAACAATTCAGGCTATAAAACTGAATTGTCGGGGGGTATGTAAAACTCGGCCCGTTTGATTGTGTGTGACTATGCGTGATTGTGATGCGGGGGGGGATCAAGGCTGCCTTTGTTTGACGCGAGTCGTCAACAGCGAAGAGAGGCCGCGTCGGAAAGCTTCCACCGCTTGGCAGCGGTGGCTACGTCCTGTAGCGGGGCAGCCTTGAGTCGAGTGACAACCTCATTGAAGACCAAGCTACGTAGCCAGTCGCAACCACAATTGGCTTAGCTTGCCTTATCTTAGCTTGCCTTAGCCTGACGTAGCTTGCTTTAGCCTGAGCTTAGTTAGGCGAGACGATAGGGCGAATGCCTTGGATGCGTCCGCGAGGAGCAAGGCCTTTGGTGTCGATGGGAAGCTCCAAGCGATGAACGCCAGTGTTGCCCGACTTGTCTACGGCTTCCAGCTTTAGATACACGCGGCTTGGCAAGGCGGCTTCGGCCTTCCAGAGATACAGCCCTGTGTTCTTCATGTTCGAAGCGGCCACGGTCCAGGGACCTTCCTGTGTGGGACTCCACGAAAGCGACAGAGATTCATCGGCTAAGTCGGCATCGGTACAGGTGTAGTCGATGACTAACATGCCCGCCTCGGAGCCCACGCCGTAAATCGCCCGTGTGATCTTGCAAACGGGAGCTTCGGTGTCGACGCGAATCCAAGCATCGGCATCTTCTCCAGGCTTGGGATGTCCCAAGACGGTACCGCCAGCACTGACAAGGACCATTCGAAATCCGAAAAGCCCGTCGTTGCCAACCTTCACATCAAATGGACTGACTCGATCCGGATCGGCGCCCCACTTCTCCCAAGTCCGTCCATTATCTTCGGTTCCCCAAAGTTCAACTTCGGAAAGAGCATTGCCGCCCAAGGCTTCAACCGAGTAGTCCAAGCTGAAGGTTTGCGAGCGACAGCAGAACGGATTGCTAATGCCGAACTCCTCGTTCGTAGCTTGCAACGGCTGAGCAGGTTGCATTGACTGGGATGCAGATGGATTCGAATACGGAGTAGGTCCAGGTTGATTCGGAGCCAGGTTCACATCAGTCTGTGATTGCATCGAAGGTTGCATCGCGCGGGGTAATCCCAGTTCTTCAGGACCTTGCGCTGGCGAGCTTGGTCCAAGCTCGATATCCAAATTGGCTCGAGCTAGTTGGCCAGGTCCGCGAGTCTCGCTTGCAGGGCGATTCATTGCGTTGAGGTTCGAGCCCCGTGGAGTCGTAGGGAAGTTGCCTTGATTGGCAGTATTTGAACCAGTTGCCAGTGATGCCGATGATTGCAGTGAGTTGGATGTAAAGTTACCGGCAGCAGGATTGCTTGGACGAATGCTGTTGGCATCTTGAGTGTTGCCATAAGCCGCTCGCGGCATGTCCCAAGCTATAGCACCGGGCGTGGCCAGTGTCGGCGACTGGGTTGATTGCGGTGCCGGCGCGAGTGCTGACGGCGCTGCAGTGGCAAGAGGAGAATTCGCGGGACCGCGACTAGCCGGATTGCGGTCGGCAGAAGGCTGCGAAGCATGTGGGCTTTGAACTACTCTACCAGCTTGCGAATTCGAAAGTGACTGTGGTTGAGCAGCGGACTGAGGTTGAGCTGGAGTGCTGGCGAGTTGCAGGTCGTCCTTGGCTGCCGTTCGCGGCATGGTGAATTTGTACGTTGCTTCGCCCGAGTTCTTAGCCTGGTCTAAAATCGAAAAGACAATCGCGACTTCTCGGCACTGCGGCATCAAGAGTTCGACTTGGCCTTCGAAGTAGTTATCGACTCGCTCTAGCGAAGTCACCGACACTTCGCGCCACTGCGGATCGCGATCGGTGCGCACTTTAAGGACTGCTGAACTTAAATCGAGGTGCTCGTCGGCGACTCGGATATCAATGATCAGGTTGCCTGCATGGTCCAGGTCCGCTCGAATGCTGGCTTGAGGCTTGGAGGTATCGACGCGAATCCGCATGGGTGGATTCGGGCTTGGAAAGGCTACGCCTGAAGCGTCGATGGTTTGGACCGTGAAGAGATACTCACCTTCGGCAGCAGCTCGAAAGTCAAAATGTCGATCACGCGCGCTCGCTTTGCCGTGCTGTTGCCAAGTCTGTCCGTTATCGGTTGAGACCAAGAGCTGGACGCTGGCTGGCAAGGTGCCTGCGGCATCAATATTGAACGGAATTTGAAACTGAGCGTAGGGAACAAAGACGCTGGATGTGCTCCGATCGCTGGACGTTTCACCCCGGTCCGTTGGTCCTTGCTGCGCGGCTGCGATCGCACAACTCAAGGCTGCGGATAGGCCAAAAGCGGAGATTGAGCGTAAAGTTGGAATCTTGAGCTTCATCATTGGCTTGTGGTGGACGCCGAGCGACATGAGCTGAAGTGAAACTATCAGCCTTCCTCTTTTGTCGGTCGCACAAATCTGAATTCATAACTAAAATGTGTCGCTTCTACTGATACAGGTCGGCAAAAGGGGTTTGCTTGCAATCGAGCAATCATTCAATGACATCTAATGGTGTAGCGTACGAATTCGATGTGGTGGTGGTCGGAGCCGGTCATGCGGGAACCGAAGCGGCGACGGCAGCCGCACGCATGGGCGCGAAAGTGGCTCTGCTGACCGGTAGCTTGGATACGGTTGGGCAAATGAGCTGCAACCCGGCGATAGGCGGAGTTGCCAAGGGGCAGATCGTTCGAGAAATCGACGCTTTGGGCGGCTTGATGGGTCAAGCCATCGATGCGACGGGTATCCAGTATCGCATGCTGAATCGTCGCAAAGGTCCCGCCATGCACAGTCCGCGTGCTCAAGCGGACAAGAAGGCCTACCAGCAGTGGATCAAAGAGACCGTCGAGTTCTATCCGGGAGTTTCTCTAGTCCAAGAGATCGTCGAAGACTTGGTTGTCGAAACGTCCGCTGAAGGTAAGTCGCAGATCGTTGGAGTCCGCGTTCGCGGTGACGCAGTTTATCAAACGCGAGCCGTTGTGCTGACGACTGGAACATTCCTTCAAGCCATTATGCATACCGGTGAAGCCAAGACCGAAGGCGGCCGCGCAGGCGAAGGCACGACCAAAGGCATCAGCGCCGCGCTACAACGACTGGGACTTAGGCTCGATCGCTTCAAAACGGGCACACCACCGCGGCTCAACGCCAAGACGATTGACTTCTCGGTAACTGAAGAACAGCCCGGTGACGACCAGCCGCAAGCCTTTTCCTATCTGACGAAGTCGTTGCCTGAGCCACAAGTACCGTGCTTCATCACTTACACCAACGAAGCTGTTCACGATTTGATCCGCGCTAATCTCCATCGCGCGCCGATGTATAGCGGGCAGATTAATTCACGCGGTCCACGATACTGTCCATCGATCGAAGACAAAGTGGTGCGATTCTCCGATAAAGATCGCCATCAATTGTTCCTCGAACCCGAAGGTCGGCGGACTCAGGAGATCTATGTCAACGGAATCTCGACCAGCCTGCCTCGCGATGTTCAGCTCGGGATCTTGAAGTTGATTCCAGGCTTGGAAAAGGCCGAGATCATGCGCTACGGTTATGCCGTGGAGTACGACTTCAGCCCGCCAGATCAATTGCAACCTTCGCTTGAAACAAAGTCGATCGAAGGACTGTTCTTAGCTGGACAGATCAATGGAACGACTGGTTACGAAGAGGCGGCTGGGCAGGGGCTGATCGCTGGCGCGAATGCCGCTCTTAAGCTTCGCGGTCAGCCGCCGATGATCCTGTCGCGAGATCAAGCCTATCTAGGAGTCTTGGTCGACGATCTGGTGACTCGCGGTGTTGATGAACCTTACCGCATGTTTACCAGTCGCGCCGAGTATCGATTGCTGTTGCGTCAAGACAACGCCGATCGTCGTTTGACTCGCTTGGGACACGATCTTGGTCTTGTTCCCCAATCTCGTTTGGATCATCTGGACAATAAAGAGCGAGATATCGATTCAGCTTTCGAGCTTTTGGAAAACCTGCGCGTCGATCAAGTCAATGGAACGAAGTATCTCAAGCGAGCCGAAGTGACTTGGGAAGAGATGTGCCAACGAGAGCCACGACTACAGGCCTTTAGCGCTGAAGTCGTTGACCAAGTCATCTGGGACGTGCGCTACGAAGGCTATATCAATCGTCAGCAAGAACAGATCGATCGGCAGCAGCGAATGTCGACCAAACGCATTCCGCTGGACTTCGATTACGAAGCGTTGCGCGGTCTGCGCACCGAAGCGCGACAGAAACTGCAAACGGTTCGGCCGATCAATCTGGACCAAGCCAGTCGCATCAGTGGCATCACTCCAGCCGATATCGCATTGTTGCTCGCTCATGTCGAGCGACGAGGATAGTTATGACCAATCAAAACGGGGCAGGGTGGAATCTGGAGTGCAGCTATGCTGATCTCCCGGCGGCGTTTTACGCTTGGGTTTCGCCGACCAAAGTAAAACGCCCCGAAACGGTCTTGGTTAGCACGCGCGTGGCGGAAAAGCTGGGTCTAAATCCCCAGTTGCTTGTCGATCAAGACCATGCCGAGATCTTCGGCGGTAATCGACTTCCGCCCAATTCACGTCCGCTGGCACAGGCCTACGCGGGTCATCAGTTTGGCGGTTTTTCGATGTTGGGAGACGGTCGAGCGATCCTGTTGGGAGAGCAGATTGCTCCCACCGGTCAAAGGTTCGATGTGCAATTGAAAGGTCCTGGTCCGACTCCCTATTCGCGACGAGGCGATGGTCGCGCGTCGCTGGGGCCAATGCTTCGCGAGTTCATCATCAGCCATGCTATGGACGCTCTTGGGGTGCCGACGACACTTAGCTTGGCGGTCGCGACTACCGGAGAACCAGTCTATCGATACGGAGTTGAACCCGGCGCAGTGCTGACTCGCATTGCTTCCAGCCATATTCGCGTTGGAACATTTCAGTATGCTGCTTCGCGAGGCAACCTGGATGATCTGCGAGCTTTGGCGGACTACACGATTCAGCGGCACTACCCGCACTTAGCCGAAGCTCAAGAAAAGTATCTGGAATTGCTGCGAGCGGTTGCCGAGCGTCAATCTGCTTTGATCGCTCGATGGATGAGCATCGGATTTATCCACGGCGTGATGAACACAGATAACGTGTCGATCGCCGGCGAGACCATCGACTACGGTCCGTGCGCGTTCATGAATACCTTTCGCCAATCGACCGTGTTTAGCTCGATCGATGATCAGGGACGATATGCGTACGGGAATCAACCGGCGATCTGCCAATGGAATCTGGCTCGATTTGCCGAAACGCTGCTTCCTCTATTGGCGACAGAGTTTGACGTGGCGCTAGCGAAAGCGACCGAGCTCATCCAAGCTGTCCCACAGGTCTTGGATCAATTTTGGCTCAAAGAGATGTGCGCTAAAATTGGTTTGCAAACTGTCCGGGATGGCGATGAGCGGTTGGTGCAGCAACTGCTAACATGGATGGAAGATTCGCAGATGGACTTTACGAACACTTTCCGCGAGCTGAGCGAAGAGAGCTTATCGGCAGCCGAGTATCAGTCGGCGTCTTTCGTAAGTTGGCTGGCAGCTTGGCAGCAACGGTTGGCCGACGAGGGCACGACGGACTCGCAGGCTAAAGAGCGGATGTGTAGGGTGAACCCAGCCGTCATCGCTCGCAATCACCAAGTCGAATCTGCCTTAGCCGCGGTGGTCGAGCAAGGCGATCTGAAGCCTACAGAAAGGCTGCTCGACGTGCTTTCGAACCCCATGGCCGTCGCTTCTGAAAACGCCGAGTTCTGTTTACCACCCGTTGGTGGCGATGCGAATTACCAAACTTTTTGTGGTACTTAGGCTTTCGACCGTAACAAATCTGCCGGGAATCGTCCCTTAAGAATTGAGGCGTGAGGCGTGAGGCGTGAGGCGTGAGGCTTGAGGCGAGAGCTTTTAGGCACGAAGTGCCGACATAACCTATGCCGGGGCTGACAAGCCCCGATTTTGAGGGCGATCAACATGTAGCCCCGAAGGCGGCGCGACACCGGTCAAGGTTATGTCAGGCATTTCCAGACCTAATTGACGCATCGGCTTATCGCTCGCTTACGCTACGGGTTAGCTAGCATTACCCAATCGAACTAGGGGAACTTGTCGCAGAGATTTTGCATCAAAACTCTACACGGAAGTCCGCAAATTGAGCCGAAACGTGGGTGCTAGGCCGGTTTGCGCAAAATATCCGGTTGTGACGGTTCCCCGAAAAGTCCAATTCGACTGCTTAGGTTGAAATTGAGGGCGGGGGTTTGCCGAATCAGGGCGAAAGAGCATATTCTTCTCTAGAAGGGGTGGTGAGCCCAATCAAAATAAGACATTCACCACCTTGGAGGACTGACAACAGATGACACGACAGCAAAAACGACGCAGACTAGCTACTTGGCTTAATTCTCTTCTGGGTTTGAACCTAAAAAAGGCCAAACCAGCGCGAGTCATTCACGCTGAGCCGCTGGAAAAGCGCGAGCTGATGGCTGCCGATACATTCTTGGCCTTGTTGGGATCCGCTCAGCGCGTCGATTCCTCGGGCTTGATGGCAGCTCCGTTGGTATCTTCCGACAATGGCGACTCGCGTCTGAACGGTGAAGGCGAAGACCGTTTGGTGGGCGAAGGCGAGCCAGCCAATGACTTGGTGGCATTTGCCAAGGCCTTGGCCGCGACTACGACCAAATTCTATGGTGCTGACTGGTGCCCGTTCTGCAAGCTTCAGCTCAAGAATTTGAACGAAGTCGCC
>CAYWNG010000298.1:0-8029 GCA_964458685.1 uncultured Pirellulaceae bacterium | reverse complement strand
CAGGTGAGAAAGATGGATGGACCGTCAAGCAACAGCATGAGCCCGAAAAATAGTTAAGCTTCTTGCTTTAGCAGCATAAGGTAGATGCGATGCTCAACTCTCAACGGCAAACGTTTCTTCAGAGCAACTAAAGCCTGTTAAAATGGGAAAGCTGAATCTTTCAGCGACTTGCTATATCTCACCGTCGAGTCGCACATTAACAACATAAAGCGTGGCGAATTCTAGGGACGAATTCGTTGACCCCATCTAGATACTTTGAAATAATTGACCCCAGGAGTTCGGCTAACCATTACAAGTGTTTGTCTTCAATTGGAGGCGGTCATGTTGCGGACAGCGATTTTGGTTTGTACGTTTTGCGGTGTTATCAGCTCCATTCTTCAGCACGTCGCCGCACAGACGGCAGTGTTGAACGAACTTTATTACAACATAGATTATTCACCCAGTAGTGATCCAGAAAACGATTACGATTCAACCGGTGGTGGTTATGCCTCCATCAGATGCTCGAATCCCGGAACGAGTCTACAGAGCTTTGTCTTCTTTCTGAACGGTCAATTAGTTGATCTGTGCTACTTGAATGCCAATATGACCCAAGTAGTGACAGTTACGATTCCAAAGTCGGGCGGTACACTCATCGTCAAAGCAGGCTCCGATGGGCCTACACTCCTGACAGAAAACACTCAGCCAACTACGACAGCTTATGATTCGATTGGCCTTTACGTTGCAAATGCAAGTGGCCCCGGTGGGACTCTCTATGGGTACTTTCACTCAGAGATGGCTGTAAGTGTTCCTGATAATGAACTCCTATGGTGGGACCATTATATTGATGCATGGTATCCAGGGGCCGAAGCCTTAGCTTTCTTCGTCAAGCACATCAATCGGCCAGCGGGACACGTGTTCAAAAAAACGAATTTCAAGCAGCCTATTTCTGCGTTGCCAGCAAATATGTCTGGCTGGAAATTTAAGTTGGAGGAAATGACTAGCGGAACGATTCTATGGGAACACTACGTAGTTCCCTCCAACGATTAAATGGACAACAATTGTGAGACGTCTGCCTAAAGCAGTGACTCGCTAGTTTGCAACGCTTGTTTCCAGGACGGAATGTAGCTAGCCCAAAACCTGAAACCTGAAACCTGAAACCTGAAGCCTGAAGCCTGAAGCCTGAAGCCTGAAGTAAGAACGCCAAGGGACTGGCGTGGCACACTGGGAGCAGCCCTACTAACCGTACGCAAATCGAAGAACTTTCCTGTCGAAATCTAGGTTCAAGTGTATTGGAGCTATCCGTATGAAGAGCTTACTGATGCTTTTTCTGCTAATTGCCCAACAGGAATTCCGCTATCCAGCACCGCGAGAACTGGATTCTCCGTATCGCGAAATGTTTCTAAACTCGATGCGAGCAGACAAATACGACTCACAGCTAAAGGATTGGAAGACTCACTCCGATCCAGAGCATGTGCTTTCGAGCAAAGTGCATGAAGAACTACACCTCAAGAACTGCGCAGTTCGTATTGCGAAAATTGTTAACCCGAAGAAGGAGTCGATTAAGCAGTTTGGGCTTTCGGTAGACTTGAAGCTTTACGATTCTCAGCCCAAATCGTGGCAGAAAATCGCTGAGAATATGCGTCAGAAACTTGTTGGTACAAATGTTAGTCGAGCTTGCGACCAACTAGGAGAGCTGAGTGCCCAGTTGCACAGGCAGTTACGACTGGAGACGAATTCATTAACGATTAGCGTTGAATTTCGCATGGAGCCGAATTCTGACAACCAAGCTAAGGGCAACGCAAAAAGCCCAGCTTCGAAAGATTTACAGCAGAGTGCAGAATGTTGGATGTTGATGGAAGTGTTCCCTTCGGAAAAGAACCTGCCGATTTATCCACGGATGGTTGCTCATAAGCTAATGCTGCTAGGAGCGAGGCAAATGCAAGAGATTAGCCCCCATCCAATGCAGGCCCAAGCCGAGAAGCAGCTAGCTGAGTTTCTTTCCAAGCCTTTGAAGGCCAATCGTAAGTCACCTCTAGAGGCAACATCAACACCTGTCCCTCCTTTGCTCGCAGATGGATTAACCTTTGAGCAACGCGAAGATAAGCTCAACTTTTACTTGCGGGATAATGTGAGCAGCAACGACTATCAAATAGAGGGAATCTCATTTACCTCTGAAGCTACCAAGTTGGTCGAGTCATCGAGCAATCTTCTCGAACGACTCGAGTTGCGATTGCCCCGCGGCAAAACTGTCACTTACGAAGAATTGCATCGAATCTGTGCAGAATTTGTCGAAGGGGTAACCGTACCCAATCGAAAAGCGCCCTTTGTGTTTTCGATTGAGCCGTATCAACACGGAAAGTTCGTTTATGCCTCGCTGACTATTTCCGTTCCAGAACTTGAATAGTTCCGGGATGGACTCAAGCAATTGTCTTCCAGACTCCGTCGCCTTCTTGTTCGATCAACATAACCTTGCGGAAGGTGTATTGAAATGACGAGATGGTAGCCGATATATCCGCGAAGATCGGATCGGTGCATGTGCCGTTTCGTGGGTGAATTATCGTGACATGGGGCACATGTCTCCGGGCATCGTTCCCCAGAATGGCGCATCGAAATTCATGGAATTGATCGCAGCCTTCGATGACAGGCAAGAAGACAAAATTATCTTCTCTGACGGGCTCGCCAAATCGAAGTTGGATTTCAAAAGGGGACAGGGATTCCAATCTAGCCCGCACTGCATCCCAATCCGCCACTTCGTCCTCACGGCAAAGTGTAACGTGCGCGGGAATCAATCGAGCCTGAACAGGATTGTACCGAAGACGCAGCGACTCAATTTGGAACTGATCATCAAGGAATAGGCTAGCTTGACGGCGTTTCATCGATTCCCTCCGAGTAATGATTTAGTCATGCTGCAACGGACTTGGACTGGCTAATTCAAAGAGAGGCGAAGAACTGAATCAGGATGAGCGCCATGATAAAGCGACGTACCAAAAGTTCATGAGCGCGATCGCAGGGAAACACATTAGTCCGTATCTGTGCAGCAGAAGATAGTCCAACGATTTTTCTTACGGGAGTGGATAACTGTCGAATAGTCCCAAGCTACATCATAGAACCAGCGTGTCCAGGCACCTTCGATTCTAAAGATGCGAGTATCATTCCGATCTACGGCAAGGGCGGCACGGAAAGCCTGAGCGATTCGGCGAGGATCATCTGCGTACCCGTCAGTATACGCACCACCACTCTTGAGGAGACTGGCAATATCAGCCTCAAGCAGCTCAATACTGATCATCGTGTGAGTAGGCAGCGGATGAAGGCTTGTGGGGATCTCAAGGTAGTGCAAAGAGCGACGAAGGTCGGGAGAATCAAGAAAATCCAATAGATCAGCCTGTGGATTCGAGTTCGGTAGAAGATCGTCGGATGAATCAAACGTAGCAAATATCACGCCTCCATTTACGTAAAAACCTCGCAGCATGTCCAGCACGCTCTTCAGCTTAGAATTCTCAGGTTCCAATTGCACGGATGTTAATTGCATCTGACGAACCATAGTTGGTGAAGGGTTTTACGGCGGCGACGCGACAACTGAGATTTTCATGACCGCTAGTAGTTGACCCGCATGAGTATGGCGATGCTCATGACATACAAAGCAACTCGTTTCTGAGCGGATTACCTTGTAATACGTTACCGTATCACCATCACCGTGTCGGACGTAAACGTCCGTTCCTGGTTTCTCGACTGCCAATTCTGCTAGAAGATCGGCTTCGTAGCTGTCAACTGGATCGCCGTTTTTAAATTGCTTACTCGGCAACAGGTACTCCGGTTGCTGCTTCAGCCGAAACGCATCCACCTGCGATTGCATTGCCCCAGTTATCTGACCGTACTGAACGAAAGACTTCTGTTCGTTCAGACGGAAGTGGTCTGCTGCCAGAACAACCTTGGCGATATGACTTGCTCTTCTAACATGGTCTTCATATTGCTTTTGCTCAATGCTGGTAGCCAAGCGCCAAGCGATCAGTGCACACACTGCCACCATGACGAATAACCAGCGAATACTGAATCGCATTGTAGAATTGCGAGACACCGTACGGTCGCCTTGCGTTAGAGCAGATTGAAAAATACTCTTCATTGGATTTGACGACGCGGTTGAAGCAAGTCCTGGTTTAAAAGATCGACCAAATTGCAGTTACTTGGATGCCGGCGGCACATTCGTCGACCATAACCTGAGATACAACAAGATCGAAGCGAGTCAATTGAATCCTGCTGGCTTGTCCAGCAGATTGTTAGGATTCATGCTAGTTGGCAGAAGTAAGGTATATTTTCTTTCCCGCGTTGTGCACTCTAGCTAGAAGCCTAAGGTACCGACCGGGCAAGCCGGTGGGATTAAGAACGGACTTCTAAACAACATCATCGTCCCAAAAGTCCTGTGAAAAAGACTTGCGAGCGGGGATCGATCTCTTTTTGCCTTTGCCGCGTTGGAAGAGCTTCTGGGGAATGTCATCGATGAAGCTGATCTGCGGACTCTTCCAGGAATTCCACGATGATCTTGACTGGAAATGTTGACTCACGATCAGCTCATCTTTGGCTCGAGTTAGTGCGACGTAGAGCACGCGTCGCTCCTCTTCCAAGTCGTCAGGATTACCCAAACTGCGAGTGTGCGGATAGTTGCCGGCTTGGGCCGCGATTACGTAACAAACTTTGCACTCGGTTCCCTTGGCGCTGTGCACCGTGATCAAAGTCAGAATGTCATCGTCAGTGGCGTCGACTTCAGTTGGAGAGACTGGATCTAAGGCATAGGCATCCAAGAACGCTTGGATCGTTTGATGACGCTGCGCCAAGCGCACGATCAGATCGCAGTCGCGTTTTCTCTGGTCCCAATTGTCGTAGCGATTTTCCAAAAGATCTTCCATCGCTCGAATCAGCTTTTCGATACAGTTGCCCGGCTGGTTCAGATGCTCTAAGACAGCTTGTAAGGGCTGAACAATCTCGGGACGAGCCAGAAACATGCCCAGTCGTTGAACCGCGTCGGTGCTGTTTTCGCATTCACGCAATTGGCGAGTCAGCTTAGCCGCGGTCATCTCACCGATTCGCGACCACATTGTCAGGTAACGCATCCAAGCCAGTTCGTCTTGATGATTCACGGCAATTCGCAAGGCGGCCAAGAGATCTTTGATATGCGCCATTTGCAACAGACCGATACCACCTATGAATCGATAAGGGATCTTTCGACGGATCAGCTCTGCTTCGATCGGTCTCGCTGCGTACGCCGTCCGGCAAAGAACCATCTGTTCTTGCCACGCCAGACCTTGTTGGTGACGTTGGACGATCGCTTCAGCAACCCAATCAGCTTCATCCGTTTCAGTTTCGACGCCAACGAACTGTGGCATGCTGCCCTTGCCGCGATATGCTGTTAACTGCTTGTTGTATTTCAGCGGCGAAAGGGCGAGGAGGTGATTGGAGACATCCAGGATCTCTTGAGTCGAACGATAGTTCAGCTCTAACTTCAAGACCTCAGCATCGGGCAATCGCGTCTTGAACGAATGCACATTGCGAAAGTCAGCTCCGCGAAACGCATAGATGCTTTGCGCATCATCGCCAACGCAGAAAAGATTGACGTACGGGGCAAGGCTTTCCAAAATTAACCATTGCAGTGGATTGGTGTCTTGCATCTCGTCCACCAAGACATGCTCGTAGGCCGAAGCGATCTTGTGACAGATCTCGCTGTCGTGCTTCATGACTTTGGCGAATCGTTGCAGGATATCGTCAAAGTCCACGTATCCCGCGGCTCGCTTGCGTTCCTTGTAGGCATCGAAGATCTTTAGGACGATCTCGATCTGGTCCTGAGCAAGCTCGGTGAAGTGATTCAAATAGTCGCGGATCGGTTGGTTGGTGTTTCTGGCATACGAGTAATACTTCAGAAGCTCGGAAGACTGAGGCAAGCTGTTGTCTTTTTGTTTACCAACCAGATCGGCGCGGACCAACTTCATGAGCTGAGACTGATCATCGGCGTCCATGACCGTAATCTCATCCAGTCCAAACCAACTGCGACGAGCGGTCATCTCACGCAGGCAGAAGTTATGGAATGTGCCAGCGACGATGCCCTTGCGAGCTTCGCCGATTTCATTGGCCAAGCGTTCGCGAATTTCTCCAGCCGCTCGACGTGTGAAAGTGATGATCGCTATGCGATTGGGGTTACATCCGTCGCGAATCAATCGAGCGGCTCGACCGATGATCGTACGAGTTTTCCCCGTGCCAGCGCCTGCCAGCACGAGCAGATGTTTGGCCGAGCTTTCAATAGCTTGGACTTGCTGTTCGTTGAACTCCATTGCTTCCCGGCCCTTCCCTAACACTAGTGCATCATTCTGCGAGAACGAAAGTATCTCAGCAAACTGACTAGCCAAATACCGTCTCGACGTTGCCTCGCAAGACTTGCTTGCCGAGTTCGATGGCGCGAGTCTCACTCCAACCACGAGCGATAACGAACTGATTCGCCAAGACATCAGCCAAGCAACGTTTGAACATGGCGAACTTTGGCAACGCGAACTCTAACTTGTACATGTCGCTGTAATAACCGATGACTTTGTTTCGCGGCACCGCTTCCATTCTCGCAGCCAAGTCATGGCTAATGTAGGCCGGAGTGTTGCTGTACCACCAGTGTCCGTGACAGATCACGTTCGGGAAGATCCACGCGTAACTGACCAACTCCTGATTCGTGACGCTAGCCAGGACCGAGATCGGGAACTTGACATCGCTAAAGCTATTGAACAGTTCACGATATTGAATCAACGAGACGCGGCTGTCGTAAAGATCTTGGCCTTGAAAAACACCCGCTGGATACACGCGGCGATTGACGCCGATCATCAAGTCGAAAGGCAGTTTAAACTTGCGACAATTCTCAGCTAGTTCCCAGAAGACCCAGTAAGCCATCAAGTCGCGATCTTCTTGCGGCGTGGATTCGCCAAGCGTCAGAATTGTGCTGAATGCTTTTTCCGCGTCACCATCGGAGATCGGCAGTGGAGTAAACCAAGGAGGCAAGCTGATCGCGCAGGCTTTGGCTCCTCGTTGTGTAAAGTGCTGGAAGCGTTGTTCGATGGCATTGCGAAGATCGGCCAAGTGACTCAAGCTGATCGATGAGCAACGTTGCAAGCGTTCTTGCACTTGCGGCTTGCTGAGATGAAACACCAAATCATCAGTGCGTAAGCATGGAATGTATCGTCGCGTGTCGAAGCCTTCTAAGGAATCGTCGAAGTCGTTAGTCAAGAAGACAGCTTCCAACTTCGATCGTCGCAGCACTTCATCTTCCCAGTTGGGTTGCGACATCTTGGCGGAAGCTGCGTCAAACAACTTCTCCCAATTGCTTTCATCCAAGCGATCGATCTCTAGATCAAACAGTTCCTTGGCAGCTTCGATCAACCAACTGAACTGCACCGTGTTGTCGATGTTGCCGATGCCCTTCACAAGCTGCTCAACGCGCTGACGCGGAGAGAGTTCAGGATTTTCAATTTGGTCCTGTGGCATACCTGCCGAATGCACCAGTTCTGTGTAGTAGTGGTAACCCATGATGTCAGCCAGTGATTTACTGGCAGGGCTGAGCGGATTGATATGGGTATGCGGATCGATAAGCACGAGGGCGTTGAGCTGGTCGAAAATCTGCTGCTTCAATGTGGAAGACATGTTGATTGAGTCGAAAAAGGGAATGTCGAGTGAATGAAATTGATCGCGAAACACCGCGCGAACCTGGCTAAATCGTCAACTTAGCCCAGGATTGGACACCTAGTTAGCGACCGGTCAGCAAGCCGTCGGTCGGCAAATCACAAATTTACTGCCTAGCCAACGGGCTGCGAGGGTGTTAAAGACCGCAGGACCAAAAAAGTCCCGTTTGAGCGGAATTTCTTCAGCAATCGGCAAAAAAGCACCCCCATATCCCGGCAAGTCAATTGAACAGAAGCCCTTTGAACCAACCTTTGCTTTTTCTCTCAACTTACGGGTAGAATAGAGTGCTCTCTGCCAGCACCCCATTCAGTAGGGCTCCCAAGAACGAATAGGGATTGAATTCATG
>CAYWNG010000297.1:0-8031 GCA_964458685.1 uncultured Pirellulaceae bacterium | reverse complement strand
ACGGCTGCGGTGCCCGCCTATCGAAGGTGGTTGAGTCTGGCAGATTTGAACGATAAAGCGACGGTGATTTCCCGAGTTGATCAAGTTCAACAACGGCAAGTGTTTGAAGCGATGCCTTTAGGAGGTCGACCTTACAGTTGGATGAAGGCCGTGATGACTCCACTGGGCGACTTACCGCCCGATGTGCGGCCAATCGTGGCCGCCACGAAGCAAGCTCTACCGCAGTTGGACGCGACATCACAGCAATTGAGCAACGCTATCGAAAAGTTCCGGCAGACTCCATTTCAGATGGACGAACGTCAGATTAAGAATGATCAAAAACAGTTGTTCACGCAGATGGAGGAAACGGCCGAGCGAATGGAGTCGCAACTCATGATGCAGTCGCTTTCACGAAAGTCGATGCGAAGATTTGTACCCTGTCAGCTCAATATCGCTTCGGCTCAACAGCGTTTGGCTCCAGGCGACCTCTTGCTGGGTATGGTCGAAGTTGGCGAACAAATCGTATGTGTGGCTATCAGCCAAGATCAAGTCGAGTCCTGGTTGGTTGCCGATGGCGCAGGAGTCATTGCCAAGGTGAACAGCCTCTACCAACAGATCGGTTTTGCGAAAACGCAACGCAACAAGGCAACTACTAGGCCCACAGATCCAACGGCAGAATGGCGAGCGACTTCGGCGGAGATTTATCAAAACCTGTTTGCAGTGAATCCAAAAATTGCTTCGCTTGTTCAGTCGTCGCGTCGAATCATCGTCGCACCACATGGTCGCTTGTGGTATTTGCCTATGGAGTTGTTGATTGGGTCCAATCGATTGCCCTTGGTTAGCACAACAGCTATTACTTACGTTCCGACATTGGGTAGCTATGAGTTCGCCTTTGCATCGACTCCTCCTTCAGAACGTTCCTTGCTACTGTTGGGTAGCTTCTTTACGAACGACAAGAGTGTTAACGCGAAAGAGGCCAGCAAGGTTGCCGATGTGGTCGATGGTTCGACTGTCGTGGTGATGGAGCAGCGACAGAACCTTCCCTCCTCACAATGGCTGCGGGCTCGCACCGACGAATTAGTGCTGTTGGCCGAGTTGGTCTCTAAGCCCGACGACGCTAACTTGCGAGTCCTTCCCATCGATAATCACACCAAGAGTCGGCTAGGTGATTGGATTGGATCGACTCTCAAGACACCTTCGCTAGTGCTTCTTCCTGGGATGGACACAAGTATCCGATCCGGTGAAGTAGCAAATGGTACAGAAATCTTTCTTCCAGTCGCTGCCATGCTTTACAGCGGCAGTCGAGGTGTCGTCAGTCGCTGGTCCGTCGGCGGCGAAAGCAGCTCGCGATTCTGGCAGCGAGCTCGTTGGGAGATGAGCGGATCGAAGTCGATTTCCGGAGCGTTGCGAAAGAGTTCTATCGCTCTCTGGGCCGAACAATTCGCAACGGCATCCGAGCCCATTCTCTTGCCCGCTGGTAGCGATTCACCCGTCTTGACCAGCGGTGAACATCCATTGCTATGGGGTAGTTACATGGCGATCGGCGATCGAGCGCCGAAGTAATTGTTGATGGGTGGTTGAGCAGATTCACCAATGTGATCGTCAATCCCAACCCGCTGCGTTAGCGAGGGACGGATCCTAGCAGTACCGAATGGCCGACACACAATCTTGATGTATCGCCACCTTCGGGGCTCAATACTGGGCGGCTAAAAAACCGGGGCTTGTCAGCCCCGGCATAGGATGTGTCGGCACTTCGTGCCTGAAAAGGCATGCTGCGGACGGGACGTCCGCGTACCGCGTACCGACTACTCCGCCAGCTTTCTCAAGACGGTTGGCAAGATGCCGCCGTTGTAGTAGTAATCCAATTCAACCGGCGTATCGATACGGCACATGGCAACGAACTGCTTGGTCGAGCCATCTGCAAGGGTGACCTTAACCGTTACATCGCAACGTGGCTTGAGTCCGCTGGTGTCGATGTCGTAGGCTTCGGTTCCGTTGAGTCCCAAACTCTGCCAGCTCTGACCATCCTTGAACTGCAATGGAAGGATGCCCATACCGACAAGATTGCTTCTGTGGATTCGCTCGAAGCTAGTCGCTATCACCGATTGCACACCCAGCAACATCGTGCCTTTAGCAGCCCAATCTCGGCTGGAACCTGTACCGTATTCAGCTCCGGCAAGAATCACCAGTGGCGTTTTCTCGTCGCGGTAAGCCATCGCAGCGTCGTAAATCGTCATCTGCTTGCCGCTTGGAACGTGCATGGTAACGCCACCTTCGATACCCGGCGTCATCTGATTCCGAATTCGAATGTTGGCGAAGGTTCCGCGAATCATGACGCGGTCATTACCACGGCGAGCACCGTAGCTGTTGAAGTCGGTTGGATCGACGGAGTGCTCGATCAAGTACTTTCCAGCAGGACTAGTCTTGGCAATCGATCCTGCAGGCGAGATATGGTCTGTCGTTACCGAGTCGCCCAAGACCGCCAAGCAGCGGGCTGCCTTAATGGACTTTGGCGGTACGGCCTCTGGCGTGATGCCTTCCAGGAACGGTGGACGTTGGATGTACGTGCTGGATGCTTGCCAGTTGTACAGATCGCCTTCGGTAATCTCGATCGCATTCCACTTCTCGTTGGAAGTAAACGCAGCCGAATATTGCTTCTCGAACAGCTCAGGCACAACGCATTGCTCTTCAGCCTTGCGGACCTCTTCGGCTGTTGGCCAAATGTCCTTAAGGAACACAGGTGCACCGTTCTTATCGTTGCCAAGCGGCTGAGTCTCGAAATCGATGTCGACGGTTCCAGCCAAGGCGTAAGCTACAACTAGTGGCGGACTTGCTAGATAGTTGGCTCGAGTCAGCGGGTTGACGCGGCCTTCGAAGTTCCGATTGCCACTGAGCACTGCTGCGGCGACTAAGTCACCGCTGGTGATTGCCTTGCCTACGTTTTCAGGCAGCGGTCCACTATTGCCGATGCATGTCGTGCAACCATATCCGACAGTTTGGAAGCCCAGTTGATCGAGAGCCGCGCTAACACCAGCTTTGTCGAGATAGTCCGTCACGACTCGGGAGCCAGGGGCGAGCGAAGTCTTTACGTAAGGCTTCGACTTCAAACCTTTTTCAGCAGCCTTCTTGGCCAACAAACCTGCACCGAGCATTACTGATGGATTGGATGTGTTGGTACAACTGGTAATCGCAGCGATTACAACAGCGCCGTGCGTGATCTTCTCGTCGGTGCCTTCGACGGTACCTTGCGAACATAGCGTACTTTGCTCAAGTCCAAATCCGCGGTCGGCAATCGGAGCGGTGAGTCCACTGCGGAAATTGCTCTTCATATCCTTAAGTGTCACGCGATCTTGCGGTCGCTTGGGACCTGCTAGTGCGGGGACTACGTCGGAAAGGTCTAGCGAAAGCACTTTGGTGTAAACGCATTTCGGCGAATCGGCCTGAGCGAATAGGCCTTGAGCCTTCATATAGGACTCGACCAACTTGACTTGATCCGGTGTGCGGCCAGTTCGCAATAGGAAGCGAAGCGTCTCGGCATCGACTGGGAAGTAACCCATGGTGGCTCCGTATTCTGGAGCCATGTTGGCAATGGTCGCACGGTCGGCAAGCGTCATGTTGGCCACGCCGCTTCCGAAGAATTCGACAAACTTGCCAACCACTTTTTCCTTGCGAAGGATCTCGGTGACTCGCAGTACCAAGTCGGTTGCTGTCGTTCCAGCGGGTAGTGAACCGGTGATCTCGAAGCCCACAACTTCTGGCATCAGCATGTAAAGCGGTTGTCCTAACATGCCAGCTTCAGCTTCGATGCCGCCCACGCCCCAACCCAATACGCCCAGGCCGTTGATCATCGTGGTGTGCGAGTCGGTTCCGACCAGTGTGTCGGGCAGAGCGACTGGACCCGCGTGATCTTCGCGAATGAAAACGCCTTGAGCCAAGAACTCGAGGTTGACTTGGTGGACGATACCCGTGTTCGGTGGAACAACGCGGAAGTTATCGAAGGCTTGTTGGCCCCAACGAAGAAACTCATAACGTTCTTGGTTGCGCTCAAACTCGATATCCACGTTTCGCGAAAGCGCGTCGCTGGAACCGAAGACGTCCACTTGAACTGAGTGGTCGATGACGAGATCGACTGGAATCAACGGATTGATCTTCTTGGGATCTCCTCCGAGGGACTTCATTCCGTCACGCATCGCCGCTAGATCGACCACGCAGGGAACGCCTGTGAAGTCTTGCAGAACGACTCGCGCGGGCATGAAGGGGATCTCGACTTCGGCTGGCTTAGCCGCTTCCCAGTTCGCCAAGTTCTTGACGTCCTCTTCGCTCACGACATAGCCATCGCAATTGCGTAGTACCGCTTCCAAGAGGATACGAATCGAGTACGGCAGGGTGGCTACCTTGCTAAAGCCCTGGGCCTCTAATTTCTTCAGGCTGTAGAAGCCGACTGGTCCTTTAGGGCCTTGGAATGTGTCGCGAGCGTTGAACGGATCCTTCTTAAGCGATGGCTGGGCCATAGGTAGATCTCAAAAAATGGTTGAGGTTGGTGTGTCTAGATGCGGCGTTGCCGACAATTACGGCGGGTTAAGCAAACTGAGAATTGTAGCGAACTAGCAAGGCCTTCCCAGGCCGTTAGGGTGCTGGCTGGGCCAAATCATCAGGTAGAAAGGCCAGAAAGTTACGGCTGGGCGGTTGCAATCAAGTTTTGGCTCTTTCACAACCCGCTGCGCGTCAGCGAGGGACCGGCTTGTTGCTTTAATCCCAACCCGCTGCGTCACCGAGGGACTGACCGTTGGCTTAACCTACTTTAGCTTGATCATCCGTTGGACTGGGCTAGGTAAATCGCTGGGCCTTCGGCCCGAAATCCCAGAAAAAGCGACAAACTACTTTGCCGGCGGCAAAGTAATCTCGTCGCCGGATTCGATTTGGAAGTGGACGGTTTTGCAACCGCGCCCTTGCAGAAACTTAGCCAAAGCCCCAGCCTCGGCATGCAAGTTCTGCAAATCTCCAGCCCAGTTGATGTAACAGGTTTCGCCGTCGACACGAACTTTGACGGTTTCCGGCTTGGGAAACTTGCCCAGCTTTTTGAGGGTGTCCACAGCCTGTTCGATATCGGCAACCGGCGCCTTTTCCGAGCTTTGAGCGACCACGGTAAGCGTGGTCGGTTGCATTGGGTTCTTTCCAGCAAAGGGCAAGACTTCGGGGATGACATGCACTCCCGTGGTTAGCTTGAGCGGAACTGTTGCGCCGACATCGTAGGTCGCTTCGATGAAATAGGCTATCCAGCCTTTCTCAGGCTTTGGAAGTTGTACGGTCAGCTTTCCATCTGGACCGAGCTGCAAGCTTTCGCTGGCATATTTCTTTCCGAGTGTTTCAACGCGAAAGTCGCGAGCCTTGGGATTGTTGGCTTGCCACAGAGTTAAATGCGTGGGCTTGTCTTTGGCTTCGATCGAAATGCCGTCGGTACCAACGCTCCATCGAAAATCGGGCATCGGCTTTTTGTTCAGGATCAGACTGTAGAAGGCAATAATCGACTCAGCCGCATCCGTATCCTTAAGGCCATGGTCTGCGTTGGGGACGTAGCGCAGAGCCTTGTCGCCCTTGAGATCCTTCCAGTAGAACTGCCACGAATCGGGTACGAAAAACTGATCCCCCGAAGCGTTCATGACCAGCTTGGGCATCGTCAGTCGATCGCGATAGCTCATCGGATCTTCAATCTCGTACAGAGCTTTCAGTCGAGGGTGATCCATGCGTTGCATGATGCTGTGCTGGATGTAGTTCCCCACTGCGGGTGCCCAAAAGCCATAAGCGGCGAAGTGGTGTTGCATCGAAGTGTTCACGTTCACAACGTCGATAACGATCGGAATGATCCCTACGACGCGTTTATCAACGGCTCCGGTGATCCAAGTAGTCCAGCCGCGTTTTGATCCGCCAGCGACTACGAACTGATCGACCTTTTGCTTCCCGCCAGCATCGGAGGCCATCATTTCGGTGATCGCATCCATGGCTCGAACGGCTGACTTGACCATCGGGCTTCGGGCTGGCCACTGTTCATCGCCTGTTTTCAAGAATTGATCCCAGGTGTATCCGATCAGGTCGTCTTCCGTTCGAGGCTTACCATCGTTGTGGAAGATCAGTGGTTGGTTCGGAACATTCTTAAGTTCTGCGACGACTGTTCCGGTCGCTTTTGCGATCATCAAGGTTCGTTCGTCAGGTCCGCCTGGAGCAGTGTCTTTGCTGCTTCCGCCGCCGATCATCAAGAACCCGACGTTGGACCGAACCTTCGTTGGGTAAGCGACGGTGATCCAGTGCCGCCACTCGGTCTGGTTGACTTGGTCTGGAGTCAACCAATTTTGCGAGACCATTTCCATCACGACAAGATTCAGATCGCCTTCTGTCTTTTGCGAAACGACCTTCCACGAGAACGCTGGATCGGGCTTGTTCACGTAGCGATCGAGGGCTGTCTCTTGAGGCAATGCTTGAGCCCAACCCAAGGACGGCCACATCGAGGCTGAGAAAAATGCCAAGACTAACGTGATCTGAAGGACTCGGTTCGCAAACTTCGACATGGGAACAATCTCCTAGGGTGGTCGCAGGCCTTTTTTACTTTACCCGCTCGAATTGGCCTTAAGGCTAGTCGATTTTCGGGTAGTTCCTAGTCCAGTGGCGAATTCTAACACTTCATTCATCGCGGCTGCCTTGTTTCACCCGATGTAGGAATCAATCTGCTAGATTGGTTTAACACTTTTGGGGTGTGGTTACTTTCTTAAAATTGGTTCTCGAACGTACCCTAATTCGCCTGTTTAGAGAATAGTGGAGGTCCCAAGATGACCCAACAGTCACCTAGTCGGTTTCGGTTTCGATTCCAAACGATGATGGTAATCTTCACTGCAGTCGCGATTTTCCTAGGTCTATTCCTGCGAGAAGTTCAGCATGAACGTCGCAAGAAGCAAATCACCGAAGCGATCAAAAAAGATGGAGGCAGTGCGAGGTTGGTCGATCCCATGCGAGACGGTCAAGCACCCAAAGGTTACTTTAAGGACTGGATCAGGATTTTTCTGGGAGATGATTACTTTACCGTTGTTCCGCGGCTTGGAATCAAATCGGGTTCAGTGTCTTTGGATGAAGTTGTGGGTTACTTCCAAGAATTGCAATCGATCGCGATTTGGGATGTCAACGAAACGCAACTCAAGCACTTGCCAAAGCTCTCCAAGTTGAACGATGTGGTGATAGGCAAGGGTGAGATCACTGACATTGGGCTCGACTCACTTTCAAGAATAGAGTCGATGAGGCACTTGACGTTCCATGAATGCTCGTTCAAAGATGGTACCGGGACACCATTGGCACGCTGTCCTAGGGTGCAATCCTTTTCTTTTGAGAAGACTGAACTCTCTAGTCAGATACTAAAGTCGTTGCAGGGTATATCCAGTATGGCACATATCCGTTTCGTCGATTGCAAGATTGACGATGAGCTACTTGGTTTATTGCAGGGATCAGCCAACAAAGTCAGTATTCAACTAAAGAACTGCGAGGTTACCGAGGCGGGGATCTTGGCGTTTCGGAATGCAAACCCTAACTGGGAAGTACAACGCGTTGACAAGGCGGACGCTAAGTTCGCAAGTCAAGATCTTTTGAACATCTATCCGCGACTGAATAACATTTCTGAAGTACTCAAAGTGACCTTCGCGGGCACTTTAGTCACCGATGCAACTTTGATTGCCTTGGCGGATGCAGCTAAGTTGCAAGAACTGTCCGTGACTCACACCGCTCCTGGATCGATATCCTCAAAGGGTATTGATGCATTACGGGAGCTAAAGAGCCTGATCAGTCTCAACTTGAACTTTACTCAATGCTCGGATGCTGAAGTCACTGCGATTGCGAATCTTTCAAGTATTGAAGTACTTTCGCTTTGGAGCTGCCCGGTAACCGATGCTTCGGTCGAGGAATTTGCGAAGTTGAAGTCGCTAAAGCGACTGTTTGTTGGTGAAACTGCGATTTCTGAGTCGGGCTTGGAGCGATTGAGACTTGCGTTACCAAACTGTGAGATTGTCTCTAAGT
>CAYWNG010000296.1:0-8033 GCA_964458685.1 uncultured Pirellulaceae bacterium | reverse complement strand
GTCTCAAGTCTCAAGTCTCAAGTCTCAAGTCTCAAGTCTCAAGCCTCAAGCCTCACACCTCAAGCCTCAAGCCTGCTCAAGCGGCGACGATGGCGATGGAGGCTGCTTGGCCTTGCATGGTGCAACTGCAATGAACGAAGCCTCGTCCAGGCTTGTTACCGGCAGAGGCTGGCTGCCATGAGACGGCATCAAGCGGCTTGTTCAGGTTGAGAATTGGGAACAAGCTACCACGATCGAGCGCCAACAGGCTGCAGATCAGCTCAACAGCCGCGCCGCCAGCGCCAAGATTACCAAAGTAACTCTTGGCTGCGGTGACAGGGACTTGATAACCCAATTGCTGGAATAGTTGACCGATGGCAGCGGCTTCGCTGTTGTCAACGCTTGGATCGCTGAGCCCTTGAGCATGCAAGTGCCAATCTTTGCCCAGCCTCTCCGCAGCGCGTTCAACGGTGACTCGCAACGAGTTAAACGTAGCTTGTTGCATGTAGTCGCGATCGCTACGAGGCCCCGACATGGCTGAACCGCTGGCAACGATCTCGCCCCAAATCTTGGCACCACGAGCTTGTGCATGTTCGAGCGATTCGATCATGACTGCTCCGGCGCCTTCTCCCAAGACCATCCCATCGCAAGTCGCATCGAATGGACGTGACATGGACGCGGGATTCGCTTGCTCGGCGGCAAGGCGGTCGATCAGCGTGGCGTGCGTTGCGCGAAGTGGATGAATGCGACTGCCAGTCGAGCCCACCAGCATGACATCGGCAGCCCCGCGCTCGATGATCGACGTCGCCTCGGCCAACGAAAGATGCATACTCGCCTCGCGAACGGTGATCGCATTGTTGGGACCGCGAAAATCGTTGTAGATCGACACGTGACTATTGGGCATGTTGGGCAGATACTTCAGCAGCCACAGCGGATTGACTTTGGGCAAGCCAAACTTCGGCCAAGCCTTCACATAACCAGCAACATCATTGGACTCGGAGTTCTCGCGGCAATTGATCTGGCCATCCGCATACTCTTCGGGCCTGCTGAGAATGTAGTCGCAGCCGAACAGACATCCGCAACGTTCGGGGTCACGAGCTTCGCTCAGACCACTATGAGCCAAAGCTTTTTGCGCAGCCGCGACGCCCATCTCGATCTCGCGGCACATGACTTTCATGTTCTTCTTGATCGAACGCTGAGTCACTTTATCCAGCGGGCCGTAGTCTTCGATCTCACCTTTGAAGCTCTTGCATTCGGCGGCCGACTTAACGACCAGCGAGTGAGTTGGCATACTTTCGATGGGGCCAATTCCGGAACGACCTTCGGTTAAGTTGCTCCAGATCGTATCCAGATCCAATCCGATCGGGCTAACGACTCCCAGTCCGGTAATTACTACTCTTGTCTTGCTCATGTTTGCTCAGCAGCTTCAAAAAATGCTGCGGTTTTAACGGAATTTCTAGGCCCAACGAGGGCAGGAGTATACCACAGAGTTTGAAATCGGAGGATGCCTAACGGGGGCTAGTCACTCCAGGGTTGGTTTCCTTGGATTTGGGCCAAATCATTAAGCAAACGATGACTGCGATCAAATGCAAGCATGCTGCCGCATAGAACGGAGCCCCAGGCATACCCACGGTCGGTTCAGTCCTGACGGCCCACGAAAAGATGGTCGTAAAAATGCCTGGACCGATCATTCCGGCGATGCCCATGATCGAGCTGTTCGCGCCTTGCAATTGTCCCTGACTGTCGGCACCCACGCGGCGCGTCATCAAGGCTTGCAGCCCTGGACCGAAATACCCCACGAGCGAGAAGATCGGAATGGCCAGACAGAAGATCATTCCCGTCGGAGCCAGTCCGTAAATGGCATAACCGATCGCACCAGCGATCAGGGCAATCATCACCATTCGCCACTCGCCCAGTTTCGGCGCGGTTCTGCGAACGACGTAAGCCTGCATGACTACGGCCAACACACCCACAGCAGTCAAGGTGAGCCCAACTTGTTCGGGACTCCATCCATAGCGATGCGAGCCGTACAACACAAAAACGTTTTGAAGTACTTGGTGAGCGATTTGATAAATCAAGAAGAGCGCCGCCAGCCCAAGCAATTCCGGGTGCGATCGCAGCAACTTTAGCGAGCCAAGTGGGTTAGCCTTCCGCCACGAAAAACTCGCTCGTCGATCTTTCGGAAGCGATTCAGGAAGAATGAAGTAGCCGTAAGCTGCGTTGAGCAATGTCAAACCCGCCGCGCACCAAAGCGGCAGTCGTAAGCTAACTCCACCCAGCAGTCCACCAATCGCTGGTCCAAGTACAAAGCCAATTCCCCACGCCGCGCCGACGTACATTCCATAGCTAGCCGCGCGCTTTTCGGGTGGCGTGATATCAGCCACATAAGCCGCGGCAGTCGAGAAGCTTGCTGCCGTGATGCCAGAAAGAATCCGTCCAATAAACAACCAAGTCAAACTGGGCGAGAGCGCCATAAGGATGTAGTCGAGTCCTAGACCAAAGCACGAGATCAAGATCACGCTTCGTCGGCCAAACTTGTCGGACAGAGAACCCATCAACGGCGAAAAGATAAACTGCATCAGCGCCCACGTTGTACCGAACAAGCCTGAGATCTGCGCGGCGCGAACTGTATCGCCTCCCACGAACTCCTTTTCAATCAATGTTGGCAATACCGGAATCAAAAGTCCCAGCGAGAGGACATCTAGCAAAATTGTAAAGAAGATAAAAGTCAGCGCCGCTTGCTTGACCGGAGGCGAACTCGCGATGCTGGCCTTGTCGGGCTCTTCGTTTTTTTCAACAACAGGATCGTTCAACGGACGAACTTTTTTTGGGAGGATGCAAATTGGATCGGAGGATGCAATATGGATCAGAGCTTCAACCGACTAACTTCTTAAGCTTAACCCTGTGAGCATTTCATAGGCGCTTTCATATTTGCGCTGAGTTTGCTGAACGACTTCCTCGGGAAGCGCAGGAGGCGGACTTTCCCGATCCCACTTGGATGCCATCAGCCACTCGCGAACATATTGTTTGTCGAACGACGGCTGGCTGGTACCGGGGCGATATTCGCTCTTCGGCCAAAAACGCGAGCTGTCCGGGGTTAGCACTTCGTCGATCAGGATGACTTTGCCATCGCACCAGCCCCATTCGAACTTGGTGTCTGCGATCAAAATACCTTTGGATTCGGCCAATTGGCTGCCTTGCGTATAAACCGACAAACTTAGCTCGCGAAGCTGGTTGGCGAGTTCATTGCCAATCGCCCCAGCCATAACTTCGAAGGAGACATTTTCATCGTGCCCCGACTCAGCTTTGGTCGCCGGCGTGAAGATCGGCTCGGGAAGTCGATCACATTGTTTGAGCCCCGCAGGCAATTTAATGCCGCATACCGAACCAGTTTGCTGATACTCGCGCCACCCTGAACCCTCGAGATATCCGCGAACTACACATTCAAAGGGAATGACCTGAGCTTTTCGGGCGATCATCGTCCGCCCAGCCAACTCGGAACGCTGCTGAACGGTTAATGGCAGGCTTTCAGGCAGGTCGGTGCCGATCATGTGGTGGTCGACGGACAGGTTTTCGAACCAGAACTTGCTGAGCTGGGTCAGGACGATCCCTTTTCCTGGAATTCCGGTGGGAAGAACCCAGTCAAACGCACTGATCCGATCCGAGCTGACGATTAGCAGTCGGTCGCCGAGGTCGTAAACATCGCGGACCTTGCCCTGACGTCGGGAGAACCCGAGTTCGGTTGTAATTACCGGAATTTTAAAGTCGAAACTCATCGAGATCGTCGATCCTTAGATTGAACAGATTCATAACATCAGTTAGATTCGCAAGGTGGTTAGCGGTCCAGCTCTGAGCCCCTGCCCTGATTTCTAGGATAGATACTCAGCGGCTTTCACGAGCGAATCGATGCGATGTGCAGATTCCCTTATCTCCCGTTGGCTCACAAGCTTACTTTGGCGTTCGATTTCCATGGAAAACTGTCTGTAGAATGGGCAATCTTCGATTCAAGGTATCGGCCCCACTCGGGATCGATGCAAAAGTCTGGCAGACTGCCTACATTACAGGCATGGAGGGTATACCCTGGCACTGCCGCCACCAAATTCGGGATGACCAGTTTATCATTGGGCGCGAACTTGACGAGTCTGGCAAGCTAAATATCGTTTGGCCAACTCAATCTCATGGCAATCTCTGCCTGACCACCACCAGCCTGAGAATTACTGAAGATTCCTACTCTCTGGTCGTTGAAATTGCCCGTGGAACGCTCAGCCGCCTGAAGACTCAAACGGCTGAATGGCAGAGGATGGGGATGAAGCTTCCGGACAAGTTTTTTCCGTTAGCCGAGCAAAGTACGAAGGCTTTTCTTCGGAGTTTGACGAGTGTGCCGGGGCTCCAGCAGGACGAGTTCGCACAAAGCTCGATTGAGATGGCTGTTCAGGCTTCGACGATTCTGTGTGAAGCGTTCGCTCAGCAGGCTCTAGACTCTCGACGTCAAAACGAAGGCAGACTGACAACGCTATTGGGAACAACTCTACCCGTGGAAGTCGCACTGCCAAGTATCGCCGATGGACTGCAGAAGACATTCAATTTGGTCAATATCAAGGCAGACTTGGGGATGGTGGAAGAATCGAGCGGTCGCAACAACTACACGCCCTTCGATGCGCAGGTCGAGTGGGCTTCGCAGAACCAATTCAAAATCTGTATGGGACCGCTAGTTGATTTTCGTCCTGGTCGATTGCCTCAATGGATGATTCTATTGGATGAAGATTACGAGAACATTCTTCGTATCGCTTGCGAGCATGCAGAAAACACGGTGGAGCGATACCGCGGCAAGGTGCATGTCTGGAATTGTGCTGCCGGTCTGAACTCATACAACAAACTGGATTGGAACGACGAGCAAGTCTTGCGAATGGCCGTTTCGTTGATCGAAACGGTGCGTCGAGCCGATAGTCGTTCACCAGTATTGCTCTCCATCGATCAACCGTGGAGCGAGTACTTGCGCGACAACGAGCAGGGAATCTCGCCGCTCCATTTCGCCGATGCAATGATTCGCGCCGAACTGGGACTCAGCGGCATCTGCTTGGAATTGGCCATGGATCAATGGCCCGGCGGTTCGTTTCCTCGGGACCTGATCGAGCTGAATCGATTGATTGATCGTTGGTCGATGCTAGGCCTGCCTCTGATGGTTCAGCTTAGTACGCCAACACAGGCCTCCAGCGGTGGCGGTAGACGCATCGCTGACTGGGCGACTGGAACTAATGGCACGGCTGGAAGAGCTGAACCAGGTTTCGTTTCCCCCGAAGCGATTACCAGTCTGCTGATTTCGAAGCCTTCCGTTCATGCTGTTATCTGGGACCAGTTGACCGATCAGTTCCCCAATGCAACCGAGTCCAGCGGACTGTGGAACCAACAAGGCAAGGCCAAGCCGCTGCTTTCGCACCTTTTGCAACTCCGCAAAAGCTATCTGCACTAGCGTCAGCTCTTCGAGTCCATGCTAAACGACGCTAAACGGCATGAATCGGGTCACATTCGACTCGATAAATGCCAATACACGCCAGCGACCATCGAATATGCTAGATTGGCTGCTGCAGTTTGGAATCCGTTTCTGAAGGGGTAGAGAATGACTCACAACTTTATCGATATCGATCGTCGCAATTCTCGGTCTGTCGCTGCGTTAACTCTTTTAGGACTGGCCCTTACGAGCTTGACTTTGAGCGGTTGCAGCTTCCCAAGGTTTCAAGCTTCAGTCACTCGCAACTCAACGGTCAGTTTTACCCAACCCATCGAACTATTCGTGGAAACTCGCAATGGAGCGGTGAATGTGATTTGCGAGCCTGAGCTCAGCGAGGTGCAGATCGAGGCTAAACTCACATGTCGCGGTAAGTCGCAGAAAGAAGCCGATGATCGACTGGCCAAATCAGAATTGGTCGTCGATAGCGAATCGAGTAGTCAGTTGAAAATCTCCAGCCGGTTTCCCGAAGGCGGCTACGGAAGCGATAGCAGTTCGATCACTATCAAGACACCTGCCCTTGATTTAGTGGACGTCAAGACAAGCAATGGTGGCGTTACTATCGACGCTTCAAAATCGGCGGTCAATGGATCCGTCAAAGTGCTAACGTCTAATGGCCAAGTTCAAGTCCAACGCGTCTCTGGCAATGTCAACGTCACTTCCACCAACAGCTCGATCGCGATCACCGACGTGGGCGGCAAAGTGGACGGCACAACATCCAACGGATCTGCCAGCGTCAAGCTCATGGCAGGTCAACAAGGTCCCATTCAAGTCAAGACAAGCAACGCTTCTGTCGAACTGGAGCTACCGAGCGAGTTTAGTGGACTGGTCAAGCTTGACACCTCGAATTCATCGATCTCTATCGACGATCCCAACAAGGTGATCACGAAAAACGACATTCGCAAGACAGAAGGCAGCATCACTGTCGGAAACGGCGACAGCGTTTCTGATGTTAAGACCACGAACGGAGCGATCAAGGTCAAGATCTCACCGTAGGGTGTGTGCAGCATGCGATCTATCGTGGACGCTGCTACAAAGAAAGCCTTACGCTACGATTCACATCGCAAACAGTTTCACCCGCATGCGGAACACACCATTGGTTGTAAGTTGTTCCTAACGTTGACGTTGGGTTGGGCTATGTCAATCGCTGGGCCTTCGGCACGAATGACCAGAAAAATCGCAACTGCAAAATCCACCGTCTGGCGACGGTGGCTACGAAAACCTGGCGACGGTGGCTACTTAGCTGACCTTACGCCCGAACAAACTTCGCGGTAGCGTCACCGATGGTGATGCTGATCGATTCACTGATGGTTGGGAATCCTGCTGGCAGAGCTAGCTGGCCATCGCGAGGTTGAGTTGACCAGACGACTTTGGCTTTGCCTTTAGAGCTAGTCACAACTTGTCCCATGTCGAAGTCACCGACTTTGATGTTGTAGGTTGCTCCAGCAGCCGCGCCTTCGATCTCGACTTCAAGTTTGCTCTTAGTCTTTCCATCTTCGCTCTCCGTCTCGAATTCGGCCTTGCGAGTTAGCGAACCGACGGCTGGAACGGTTGCAAGCCAAGCACCAGATGTTTGCGAGCTGGATGAGCCGCCAGAATTGCTATCTCCGCTGCTATCTCCTCCAGTTCCGCCACCACCGTTTCCGCCGCCATTTCCACCAGAAGGCGAATCGTCGGTGCTACTGCCAAGCTTTCCGCGAACGATGTCACCAATGATCAGTTCTGTATCGACGGTCAGCGGTGGCAAGTTGTCTGGCCAAGGCTGATGACGATCGTTGTCATCTCCGACGCTGAATACCAGCTTGCCGCGGCCCTTCGCATCGGTTAGCAATTCACCAAGTGCGATATCGTTGAGCTTAACGGCATACGATGTGCTTGCGGCTGCGTCGCGAACCTTGATCGAAAGCTCCTTCTCAGCCGAAGACTCTTCGAACTCGAACTTGGCCGTTGCTTCGGTCGTCGTGGAGCGAAGCTTGGCCTCGATGTGATTTAGGATCGTTCCTGTCGTGCTGGATGAACCGGATGAATTAGGGTCGCGACTTGCGTTGAGTTGATTGATGACGGTTAGTGCATCGGTGGGTGATACTCGCGAATCATCGTTCACATCGTGAAACCCCGGCGAATTGCTAGTGGAATTGCTGCGGATGTCGTTCAGCGTGTTAATCACCAGAAGAGCATCTACTGGGCTGACGCGGCTATCGTCGTTCACGTCGTTAGGCTCAAGGAAGTTATGGCTCAAGTCACCCGCCATGAGAGCTCGGTTTTCCAATAGTTCTGTTCTTAGCTTGCGGATTGGACTTGTTCGCATGATTTCGGCTCTCAAAAAAAGGGTCTAAAGGCTGATCCAATTAGAGAAGCCGGTTGGGAAACCGACAACCGCCACGCAAGCTGAAAAAAAGTAGCCACCGTCGCCAGACGGTGGGTTTTGAACCTGCAATCTTTGTAGCGTTAAGGAGATTCCCCCCCTACGAAGAGGTGAATCCAAACAGAAGGACTTGAAAACCCACCGTCTGGCGACGGTGGCTACAAAGTCTGGCGACGATGGCTA
>CAYWNG010000295.1:0-8034 GCA_964458685.1 uncultured Pirellulaceae bacterium | reverse complement strand
TGTGCGACAAGTTCCTAAACTTCCCTACATGCAGGATTTCGAGAAGGTTCCCGAAAACGCAATTCCCGGAGGCTGGGTGAACTCGGTCGTGAAGTTCCAAGTGCGAACTGTTGACGGCCAAAAGGTCTTGGTCAAAACAGCCAATAACCCGAACCCACTAGCGGCTCGCGCCAACGCCTTTATCTCGGGACCGGAATGGAAAGACTACACGATTCAATGCGACATGGTTGCCAAGCGAGTCAAAGACCAAATTGGCGACATGGGCGTGGTTGCGAATCGATACAGCTTGTACTTGCAAGGCGACCTTCAACAGTTCCGCTTGGTTTCGTGGGGTGGATTGCTGCGAATCGACAAAACTATCTCTTATCCATGGACCGACAATGTTTGGTACACATTGAAGCTGACCGTGACTCAACAAGGCAGTGATGCTCTGGTTCGCGGAAAGATTTGGGAGAAGGATAAGCCTGAACCTGCTGAATGGACTTTGGAAGTCGTTGATAAGGCGCCTAACCTCAATGGCGCGGCAGGACTTTATGCTCGTGTACCGCCGGGAAGTATCGAAGTTGGGGCCAAGCCAGCCGATACCAAGCCAGGTTCCGAGATGTTTTTTGATAATCTAAAGATCACTCCGAATAAGTAAGGATTCCTCATATGATGCGTCAACTCAAGAAGCGATGGTTAGTGTTCGGATTGATCTGTGGACTGGCTCAAGCAGCTAGCGCTACCGATCCGGGCAAAGGCGACTGGCCCATGTTTGGTGGTCGGCCTGACCGCAACTTTGTTAACTTGAAGGAAAAGGTGCCTGCGACCTTTGATGTGAAGTCCGGCGAGAATGTGCGCTGGTCGGTTGACCTTGGAACTAAAGCCTATGGTGGTCCGACTGTAGGTGGTGGCAAGGTGTACATCGGTACCAACAATCAAAACCCTCGTGACCCCAGCATCAAAGGCGATAAAGGGGTCATGATGTGCTTCGACGAAAAGTCGGGCAAGTTCCTTTGGCAACTAGTGTTCGACAAGCTCCCCGCAGGTCGAGTCCAAGACTGGCCTGAAGAGGGTATCTGCTCCAGCGCTACAATCGATGGTGACAAGATTTACTTCGTCAACAATCGTTGTGAAGTTGTTTGTGCCGATGCGAATGGCGATTCAGCCAATCCAGGCAAAGGCAAAATTCTGTGGACGTACGACATGATCGGTAACGATCAAGTCTTCCCACACAACTTGGCCGTTTGTTCACCACTAGTTATCGGCGACAAGATCTTCGTTGTCACAGCCAACGGAGTCGACGAAGAGCACATTAACATTCCAGCCCCACAAGCTCCTAGCTTCATTTGCTTGAGCAGGCCCGATGGAAAGCTGGTTTGGAAAAATAATCTTCCAACACAGTCGCTGGTCGAGGCCAGGAAAGCCGGAGGTGCAGTTAGCGCCGTTGGTTTGGTCAATCAAGGCAAGTTGGCGATGCACGGACAGTGGTCGAATCCTGTCTACGCTGAACCAAACGGCAAGCCCATGGTAATCTTCCCAGGCGGCGACGGTTGGATCTACGCTTTTAAGCCTGACAACGGCGAACTGCTTTGGAAGTTTGATTGTAATCCGAAGGAAGCCTTTTACGTTCTCGGACCTAAAGCGACTCGAAACGACTTTATCGGTACACCAGTTGTTTACGAAAACAAACTGTATATCGGTGTTGGTCAGGACCCCGAGCACAAAGAGGGCGTAGGCCACTTGTGGTGCATCGATATCACCAAGACCCCAGCGAACGCTGATAAGGATCTTTCTCCAGCGGCCAAAAAAGTTGGCGACAAGCTAGAATCGATTCTCGATCCCAAGGCTCCTGAGAACAAAGACTCAGGTTTAGTTTGGCACTACGGCGGGCCAACGAAGTTTGGTGCTGATCGCATCTATTACTTCGGCCGATCGATGTCGACCTGTGCGATTGCCGACGGGCTTTTGTACACGTCAGACTTGGGTGGCTTTGTCTATTGCTTCGATGCCAAGACTGGTGAGCGATATTGGGAGTTTGAAACCAACGCTGCGATCTGGGGTTCGCCCTATATCGTTGATGGTCGCGTGATGATTGGAACGGACGACGGCGTACTTTTTGTCTTCAAGCACACCAAAGAAGAGAACGAACCCGAAGAGCTTGAGATGGGCGGAAAGGTTCGTGCTACACCGGCTGCGGCAAACGGAACTCTGTTCATTCTTACTGAGAGTAAGACGAAGCTATACGCGGTTTCTGAGAGCAAGTAAGCCTTGAATGAATGTCGATGAAGCCCCTTGCATTGTCGAGGGGCTTCGTTTTTTGAGGGTGCAGCAATTTCTATGATCCGCCAAGCACTACGATTGAGTAATGGACGTGAGCTGAGAAGGCCACGACTTGCAATTTGGCCCTGGCCTTTGGTCCAACTATTCTCCTTGATGTTAGTTGGGCTTGTTCTGCCCTGCTCCTGGGCTGCTCATCCGGTTTCGGTGAGTTCTGCGATCGTCGAGCTGAGCGAAAAGAGAATTCGTATCGAGATGCAGATCATGCTGGAGGACTTGGTGCTCTATCACGGTCTTTCTGCGGATGGCTCGATGAACTATTCGCCACAAGACTTGAAGGTTGGGGCTGAGAAGCATCGCAAGTTTGTGACCAACTATTTCAGCGTGTTGGATGTAGATGGTGTTCGAATACCAGGAAAGCTCGAGTCGGAAGTCTTCGATCAAATCGGTGACACCGCGGTGCCTCAATCAGATCTGATGAAGCGATCGGTCAGCTACCTACTGGTTTATGATCTCGAAAAAGAGAAGCCTCAGTTCCTCACGTTTCTACAGACGTTTGGTGGAGAGACGTCCGCGCTGCCGGCCGTTATGGAACTGCACATTACTCGCAACGAAGTGTTCGAAGAGTCTGCCCAGATCGCTCACAGTCGACCTCATACGATCAAAATCGATTGGAGCCGAAATCCCGAAGGCAAGAAGCTAAGCTTGGTCGAGCTACGTAAGTTGCGACGCGAGCAGCTTAAGGATCGTCTAGGCATCGGCAGCTTCAGCGGGTTGTATTCGTTCCTGTACATCAATCGCTTTGAAGTCCGACACGAGATCTTGATTCCGGTGACAACCTTAGACCAGTTCGTTCCGATCAAACGCGCCAACAACGAGTTTCTCGAAATCGCTGAGCAAGAAGCTGTTCGGCCCGCGGTCGAAGAGTTCTTCAAGACGCATGGAACGGTTACGATTGATGGTAAGACTGTCGCACCGAATGTACAGCGAGTGAGCTTCTTTTCGCTGGACATCGCCGATTTTGCGCTCAATGCAGATCCTCGGCGGATCGGTGTTTATCAAGGTCGCGCGGGGGTCATCATCAGCTATCCCAGTAAGCAAGTCCCCAAGAATGTTTCGGTTGTGTGGGATACGTTCAGCGAGTACGCTCCCTTCATTGATATGACCTTGCTCATTGGCAACGAACCTCCGAATCGAGCTTACTTTTATCCGCAATCGACTAAGTACGAGTGGTCTGGAGATCTAATCGGCCCGGCTGTTTCTCCAGTAAAGGCCGGTGCAAAACTGACGGATGAAGCCGCGCGTATCGATGTTACAACCAAGGTACTGGAGAATATCTATCGAGCTTTCGATTTTCGCGAAGACGAAGATGTGTATGACAGCTTGGCGAGCAGTGTTCAAGGTGCGTTGCTACGGGAGTTGTACTTGAGGATCAAGCGTACGCTAGTTGTTGCCGAGCAAGGCGGCGAGCTTTCGCACATGACCGCTTTGGAAGTCAAAGAATCTAAGCCGATTGCCAAGCAGCCCAATAGCTTTGAGACGACCTGGGTTGTGACTGGTACTTCGGAGCATTGGGGGCACATTCACACTCGTACCACGGAGTATCGTGCCGAGTTGAAGTTGGTCGAAACTGATGGGTTGTGGAAGCTGGATCGCTTCCAACTGCTTGACGAAAAACGCATTCGCTTTGAGACGAAGATTCGTGGCAATGATTCGAATAAGTAATCTTCGATACTCGTATGGCGCGACAGGATTCCAACTATCCATCCCTAGGCTAGAAGTATCGGCTGCGACAAAGGTTGGTATCGTTGGTCCTAGCGGCTCGGGCAAAACTACTTTGCTCAATTTGATCAGTGGCGCGAAAGTGCCTAATGATGGTGAGATCGTCGTCGGCGACGTGTCAGTTTCGTCGATGTCGGACAGTCAGCGAAGGAACTTTAGAGCGTCACAAATTGGCTTTGTGTTCCAGGACTTCGAACTGCTTGACTACTTAACGGTCGAAGAGAATGTGCGATTGCCGTTTGGGATCAACTCGCATTTGAAGTTTGGTGACGAGCAACGCGAGCTGTTGAAGTCTTTGGTGTGCCAGGCTGGTATTGCAGACAAGCTTAATCGCCGCCCCGACCAACTATCGCAGGGAGAGAGACAACGAGTGGCCATTTGTCGGGCGCTCATTACTGCTCCGAAGATCGTGCTTGCCGACGAACCCACGGGAAGCCTCGATCCGCAGACAGCTCAAGAGGTTTTGAATCTACTGATCGATCAGGTCTCCAAGCGCTCGGCGACATTGCTTATGGTCACACACGATCATTCGTTGCTCCATCGCTTAGACCGGACCATCGACATGGCCGAGTTTCTGAAACACTCAGTCGGCAATCGAGTTGCCGATGCGCAGTCTCGGGAGGCTTCCCCGTGAGTGCATTCTGGCTAGCTTGGCGATTTATCCGCTACCATCGCGGTCGTACTTTAATCCTCATCGCAGCGATTTCGCTGACGATTTTCCTACCGCTGGCCACTCGTTGGATGATCGAGTCGTTTCGAGCCAAAGCCATGGATCGAGCCGCGAAGACGCCTTTAGTTGTTGGCACTAAAGGAAGCCGGTTTGCTGTCGCACTTCACTCGCTCTACTTTCGTGGTGAATCACCTACGCCGATGAAGTATGCCGAAGTCGATCGGTTGCGTGCTTTCAAATTGGCTGAGCTGATCCCCCTGCACTCTCGCTTTCGCACTCGCGATCATGCGATCGTAGGCACGATACCCGCGTACTTTGCCAATCGCCAATTGGTGCTGAGCTCTGGTGATCCGATGAGCCGCTTCGGAGACTGTGTGGTTGGCGCGTCAGCAGCAATCAGGCTCGCTGTTAAGCCTGGTGACAGTCTTCTGTCAGAATCGGAGAACCTGTTTGACCTTTCGGGGGCCGCACCACTGCGGATGCGAGTTACTGGAATTCTTGAGGAGAACGGAACGGCAGACGATGATGTGGTTTTTTGTGAGCTTGAGACGGCTTGGATTATGGAAGGCATCGGGCATGGTCATGCTCTCAAGAATGATGATAGTGGCGAGCACTCCCACGAGGCCAGCAGGCAGAACTTGAGTCAGCATCAAGAGGTGACCGACGAAAACCTCCGCTCGTTCCATTTTCACGGTAGCAAAGCCGAGTATCCCATTACGGCGATCATTGCCGTTCCCGACTCGGATCGCTCGGCGACTTTGTTGCAGGGCAAGTATTTGGAAGCTGACCAGCAGTATCAGATCATTCGGCCGCTGGATGTGATTGATGAATTGATGGAGGTCGTTGGTCGCGTGCGTGGATTGTTCGACATCGGCATGATCGGGCTCGCGATCATCACTTGCTTGCTCGTCGCATTAGTTTTGTTGCTCTCGTTGCGACTGCGACAACGGGAGATGCGGACGATGTTTCTCTTGGGGTGCAATCGAGGCCGCATTGTGCAGATCGTCGGCGCCGAACTTACGATCGTGGTGCTTGCAAGCTTGACGGTAGCGTTGATTGCTGCGGGTTTGTTGGCTACGACAGCAGAGTCGCTGATGCTTCGATTGCTATAGCGGTTCTTCATAACCCGAAGCGTGAGCGAGGGACGCCCGAAACCTCAAAAAAGTCAGTCCCTCGCTAACGTTTCGGGTTGGGATTAGTTCGGCGGTCTGTCTAATCCACCGGAAAGAATCTTCGTCCGCCGTTGACTTGTATGACTTGACCCGAGATGAACGATGCTGCAGGGCTGGCTAGCCAGGCGATAGTTGCGGCGACATCTTCGGGCGTTCCCCATCGCTGCATCTGAGATTCAGCGATGGCTCTTTGATTCCAATAGTCGCTGGCGGATTGTTGACCCCAAGCGGTACGAATCCAGCCTGGTGCAACAGTGTTCACGCGGATCTTTGGAGCGACCGTCAGCGCAAGCGACGAAGTGAAAGCTGTCACCGCCGCTTTGGTCGGACCAAACATCTGACCAGGATCCCCTTCCATGCCCAAGGCCGATTGATCCCAACCGATGTTGATGATGGATGGAGAATAGTTCGGAGCGGTAACGGCCAGCATCCGCCGAGAAACCAGCCTGCTGAGACGGATCGTTCCCATGACATCAACTTCAAGCAGCCGCTCTAGCTTCTCTTCGAAGTCGAGCTGACGAAGCGATCCAGTTAGAACATCTACGCCTGCGTTGTTGACCCAAAGATCAATCGAACTATTCCAATTGAAGCAGGTTTGGACCAAGTCTCGGCAGCTCTGCGAGTTCGAAATGTCGGCGGTGATGCACAACAGCTTCTCATTGGTCGCTCGATACTGGTGCAACTCGCGAGCCGCAAGCTGCAAGCCTTTCAAATTGCGATGAGCATGAAGTGCGACTGAGTAGCCTTGAGATACGAGAAGCTTCGCGGTTGCGAAACCGATCCCAGAGGAACTGCCAGTAATCACGGCGGTAGGCATGAATCATGTACGAAAAGAGGCAGACTTTGGAAACAGTCCATTGTAATTGAACTGTTGGCTGCTTTGCGAATTCCTAGGTGCCAATCAAGAGATTCCGGCAGTAAAGAAAAATCGCCAAGAGTTTTTGGCTCTTGGCGATTCTCTTCAACTGATTTGCCGGGTGAGGCATTCAGTGACTTGTTGGCTGACGACAGAGTTTGTGGGCGAGTCGACTGGGTCAGCTTTAGGTCGGAAGCTCACTAGTTGCTTGGTGTAGCGCCCAGTTCGGCATTTCCGCACATATGGAAGTGGTTATGGTCGATGTACAGTACTTCTTGTGCTTCCTCGTTATCCAAGGTGTAAGGCACTGGCCAACCATTAATGGTTCGCTCGGAGAAGTACACGGTGCACTTGTAGTGAGCGTGGTGCAAGCTGGCCATGCCGATCATCGGAATGAACCGAGGTGGATCGACATAGTCGGCGATCTTCTCTTTGACAATACGCACGTTATTGCGTTGCTTTTCGTGAAGCAATGGAATGCCGCCGCGAACTGGTCGAGCGCGTTCTAGAGCTTGAATGACTTCGTCGTCGCTAGGAGGATCAAGAGCGATCACAGGTCCACCGGCTGTCGTTGGTCCCAGAATAGGAACGCGAGCATACCGCTTGTAGTTGTGGAAATCCAGTTCTTCCTTATCTTGAAAATAAGGACTTACTGGCGTCGGAATCGCGAAGGGTCCAAGGTTGATCCCTGGTCCCAAGCAACCCGTGCTGGAGAATAGGCAAGCCGACAACAACAGGCCTGCACTCATCTTGCTGAATAGTCGTGACATCGAACGATCCCTCGTATCGACTGAATTCTGAAGAGGTTCAGACAGCCCGTGCCCACCCGGCGATAAAACTGTCGCCCCGCATTCATGTCTGTTTGCGAAACGAAATTGGGCTGCTTCCCTCTGATCTACATGGATTATCGTTGTTAAGGTGCGTAGAACTTGCGGGTTTTTCGTTATTTGTCGGCGGAATTTAACGGCCGTAACGATTTTATGGCAGGCGGGAGGCGGGAGGCGGGAGGCGGGAGGCGAGACTGAGCTGATCCGGATGATTGGACACGGAAGGCACGGATGACACGGTGAAAACCAATCAAAAATTCTGGGGATCGTTTCCTCACGGCCACTGCGCTAGTTTTCCAAGCGAGCTAGATTCGTTACCATCCCGATTAGCCAGCATTGGAGTATCCGCTCGCTTGCGAATGATTGGCCTAGACGACACGAAAGCGGGTCTCGTACGCAAGATGCGATCTCGCACCTCACACCTCACACCTCACACCTCACACCTCACACCTCACACCTCACACCTCA
>CAYWNG010000294.1:5797-8034 GCA_964458685.1 uncultured Pirellulaceae bacterium | reverse complement strand
CTATCGATCCAACGCCATCCCAAAAATCCAATCAGTAAAATCGCAGCTACTGCGAGAGCCGCAGGCGATAAGCTTCGCGTGCTAGATGTAGGTTTCGCAACAGGGGCTTTTGGCAAGGCAGTCGTTGCAGGCTGAGCCAAACTAGAGGGTCTTGTGCTCGCTACTACGGGAGGTGCCAAGAGCGGCGACGTCGCCGCGTCTTTCTTCTTCTCTCGCTCAATCGCTGCCAAGATGCGGGCAGTCAAATCCGGAGGACGCTGACCGGTGATCATCTCCTGGACGAGCGAATCGAATACTTGCTCTGTTAGTTCGTTGTGTTGCATGTTAGTTCGAACCTGTCGACTCAATCTGAGCCAACTTCTGCTCTACGCATTCCTTAAGTGCATTTTTCGCACGCTGCATTAAGTTCTTTGCACCGTGCTCGCCAACGCCTAACGCATCAGCGATCGCTTGGCGGCTTGCTTCTTGAACAAATCGCAATCGCAAAGCCAACTTCGCGCGCTCGGTCAACTGAGTGAAGCATTCCGAAAGAGCCTCCAAAGCCCGATCGCCACCATCAAACCCAGCCCATTTAGTCCAAGCGGTTTCCATATGTTCTGCATGTTCGGTCACCACCATCCGTCCCTCGCGTCTTCGGCGAGAGACCAGCAGGTTGTGAGCAACTCGGCGAAGATAACTCGCCGTTGCCGCATCCGAAATCTGCTCAAACGGCCGACGGATCGTTTCAAGAAAAGTCTCTTGAGTCAAATCGTCAGCCAACTCGGCTTCGGCACCAACCGATCTTAAATATCTCCACACCATCGCTTGGTGAAGTGAAATCAACGTAGTGATATCCTTCACCGGCGACGAGCCGACGGGCGGAGATAGCTGTGGGTTGGCATCCTGACCGTTCTCTATCACACATCACCACAGGGGTTAAGCGGATTCGCCAAACAGTTCGCGAATTACTTTACCACTGTTGGCAATCTTCATCGGTCGACCGCTCTTGCTTTGATAGGTCGTTTCCAACGAGATGCCCAGCGACTTACAAACCGAAGCCATCACGTCTTCAGCCGAGTATGGTTCGGTAGCGACAGCGCGACCTTCATCGTCAGTTGCACCAACAGCAATACCACCCTTCATTCCAGCACCACCAACCACGACGCTCCACGCTCTCGCGTAGTGATCACGTCCAGTGTTTCCATTGATGGTTGGAGTTCTACCGAACTCACCCATCCAAATGATCGCGGTGTCTTTGAGCAGTTCGCGTTGCTCAAGATCTTCAACCAGAGCACTCATCGCTTGGTCCATTTGCGGCAGGCGTTGTGTCTCGAGGATGTTGAAGATGCCTTGGTGATTGTCCCAGCCTCCCAAGTCAACTTCGATGAACGGTACGCCAACTTCAACGAGTCGACGAGCCATCAAACATCCGCGACCGAATGGCGTGTTGCCATATCGCTCGCGAACCGCTTCAGGCTCGGAGGCGACTTTAAAGGCCTCCATCTGCTTGCTGGTCATCAGTTGGTAAGTCTTCTCCAAGACCTTCATGTGATCCATGGCCGCTGAGCCACGATTTTGAGCGACGAAGTTCTTCTCGATCAGGTCCAGCGTCTTCATTCGCTGTACCATACGAGTATCGTTCATACCGGCCATTTCCAAATTGCGGATCTGACCGTCGCTGCTGACGTTGAATGGTGCGAAACTCATCCCCAAGAATCCTGGCCCTTCGCTCGCTCCACCCACAGAGACAAACGGAGGAATTTCCAGTTCCGACTTCTGAGCCATCAATTCATGAGCGATCACCGCTCCGTAGCTCGGATGCTCGATGCTGGGATTGGGAACATAGCCAGTGTGCATGTAATATCGACCGCGATCGTGATCAGCCTCACGCGTGCTCATCGATCGAATGATCGCCATGTTGTGCATTTGCTTAGCGATCTTGGGCAGGTGTTCGCTGATTTGGACGTCGCCGCTGGTGCTGATTGGACGGAATGGTCCACCAGTCGCGGCACCTGGCTTGAGGTCCCATAGATCGATCGTCGATGGTCCGCCGCTCATCCACAACATGATGGCCGACTTGTGGTTACGTTTCAGTTCATTGGCGTGCAACTGCAATGTGTGACCGAAGGCCAACGACGACGCAGCCAGCGCCGAAGCTCCAGCAGTATGCTTAAGAAAGTGACGTCGAGTCATACCGCTGGGGGTCATGTGTTCTAGCCAACGCATTGTAGATTCTCCGAGGTACTGAAAAGTATTTT
>CAYWNG010000294.1:0-5697 GCA_964458685.1 uncultured Pirellulaceae bacterium | reverse complement strand
GTCATGTGTTCTAGCCAACGCATTGTAGATTCTCCGAGGTACTGAAAAGTATTTTTGAACTTGTTGATTTCGATTACTAAAGCTGAAACTAACCACTAATTCCGATCGACTGTCTTATTGGACCAAGATGAACTCATTCGAATTCAAGATTGCCCACCACAGGTCCTGCAACGCCTCGTCGCCCTTTCCTTGACGAGCTTGAAGCAATCCGGTCGCGATCTTCAACTCCTCTGGTCTTGCCTTGCGAGCGAGTCCAAGGATGAACAATCCATTGACCTTCTCAGGGAACTTGGAATTGGCGTTTGCCAAATTTCCAAGTTGAGAGCCTGCACTGACATCGATCGCTCGCTTAACTAGGTCGCCATTGAACATCATCAATGCTTGTGGAATGGAGCCGTTAAACGTCGTAGCTTCGTCGCCTTCGTCTGTACCGAAGGCAACCACAAACTGGCTCAACCATCGATCACGCTCGGCTTGTTGTTGCTCCAACGATCCTTTCGCTTCTCCACCAACAGTGACCAAGGACTGGTAAAGTTGTTCAGCAGTCATTTGACGCAAGTAGAAGTGGCTGAACTGTGGCAGCTCGCCCATCGCAGGATCGTCAGCTTCGTTGTCGCTGGTAATCAAGCTCGACAGTTGATAAGGCTTGCTCAACACGATCCAGCGCATCAGCTCGCGAATGTTGTAGCTGTTCTTCTTGAACTCGTCTGCCAAACTATCCAGCAACTGAGGATGCGAAACGGTATTGTGAGGTCCCAAGTCGTCGATGGGCTTGGTAAATCCGTAACCCAAGAACTGAGCCCAAGTGCGATTGACCATCATCTTCGGCAAGAACTCGCTTTGCAAAACCAGCTTGGCAAGTTGTTCCCGACGATTGACTTCGGAAACGTAACCGCTGCGTTCGATGGCTGTTCCATCGATGAACACAGGATAAGCAACCTTGGTTAGCCCGTTGCGCTCTTCGTAGTAGATCTCAGCCTCGGAAGCTCGACCGCCTTCGCCCGCAAAGTCTTCGTCGACAAGTTCAATGTGGTCGAGGTCATCGGTACCTTTGACAAACCGTCGGAGGGCTCTGGTCTGACGGAAGAACGCATTGAACTCCCAGAACTTTTGTTGCTTCCACTGATTGAATGGATGGTTGTGGCATTGAGTACATTGGACTTGCATGCCAAGGAAGATCTTCGAAGTCGCAGAGGTGGCTAAGGTGCCATTCTCCATGTTGACCTTGTCTGCCAGAAAGTTGACCGCTCCATTGAACTTGGGAGTTCCAGGTTTGCTATCGCCTGTAGCCGAGATCAGTTCGTAGACCATGCGATCGTAAGGCTTGTTGCTGGCGAAGCTGTCGCGAAGATACTTAGCCATGCCTTCGCGATTGATGAACGAGTTGCGCATGTTGCCGCCGGAACGACCGATGAGAACATTGCTCCAAATCGTGGCCCAATGCGAAGCGAACTCTTCGGTATAGCGACCGTCCGTCAACAGCATGTCGACCAACTTCTCGCGTTTCTCAGGAGTCTTGTCCTTGGCAAAATCCGCAGCCTCTTGGAACGTCGGAATTCGGCCAATCAGATCTAGGTAGACGCGGCGAACCCACTTCAAGTCATCTTCGACAGGCGATGGCTTCAGCGAGTAGTCGAACCACTGCTGCTGAATCGCCGCATCGATCATCTTGACCTGCGGAATTTTGGACTCAGGCAATTTCGTATCTGCCGCCGTTGCCGTTGATTCAATGGTAAGCAGCAGCAAACAGAGCAGTGCAAAACTGGAAATTGCAGGCGAAAAGCGTTGGTTGATAGTTTGAATGAGCATCCGAACACCTAAACTGACGCAAACAAGAAGGACTATATGAGGCAAAATGTGAGCGATTGTCGCAGCTTATTGTACTCTTCCCGCTCTGGGATCTGGCACTCAAAGCGACAAAACCACCCGTTAGGGCGACCAGCTCGCATAAAGTAGGCCACAACGCGCGCATCGCCGTTACGGTATTTCGCGACTGCGGCTAGAAATGTAGGCCTTAACAGCACCGTTACCGCACCCAGTAATGCGTACACCTTGGAACGCGTACACTCCACTCAGTCATTCAATGCCCGAAATTCCTTCCAGCGGAAAAAATCTTCGTACAGGTGAAAAACTGCGCCGGTTGGTGACTGTTGCAGCGATAGCCCTTTCGATTGTGGTAATCCTGCTGAGCGCCCGCCGCATTGTCAGGACTCATCAAACCCCTGGACCATTTAACAGCGACGCGCAAGGCTTTTGCGACTTTCAGAACGGAGTCTACTTTCCGTCTCAAGCCTTCGTAGATGGCGTTTCGCCGTATAGCGAAAGTTACGCAACCAACTATCCGGTACCTCGAAGCGCTCCATTCTATTCTCCCGTCGTGTTTGCACTGCACGTTGCTTTTGCAATGCTGCCCTTGCGAACGGCCGAGGTCCTGTACTTCGGCTGGTTAATTCTCTTGGTTGTCTCAATCGCGTATTTGATCGCGCGATGGATAAACAGCGAATTTTTATCGAAGAGCGTTGACGGTGGAAACAGTCAAACATTTCGCTTCGACATCTTTGCATTAATCGTTTTGTCTCTGGTCGCATCGCGAGGCGGACAACAGACTGTCTACACAGGCTACTTTACTTTCGAGATTATCTTGGCCTCGCTTGTAGCCGTGCATTACGGACGGAGCAAACCATGGCTCAGCGGCCTAGCTCTGGTCGTAGTGTCGTGCAAGCCGAACTATGTCCTGCCAATTGGCATTTTGATGCTTTGTCGAGGCAACCTAAAGTCGATCGTGATTGGTGGAGTAGTTTCAGTCACACTAGCCTTAGCCTGCTTTGCTTGGATCATGCCCGAAGGTGGCTGGAAGGAGCTTGCCGAACAGATCGCACAGACACAAGAGACTCACCGCGCCGATCCAATTGAACGACCAGTGAACTCGTGGATTCGTGTCGATCTCATGGCCATCATCGCAAAGTGGCTGGCGTGGGATCCCACTGAACGCGATTACTTGTTGGGTATGCTCGCGATCGTCCTGCCCACTGGATGGCTGCTGTGGAAGCGCCAAAGAAACTTTGCTTCGGACCAAGAAGGCGTGACCAACTGGACTGGAGCTTTGCTTTTGCTGAGCTCCATCGTCTCCGTCTATCACCATGTATTCGATGCCGTGTTGTTAATTCCTGTCGTTACAGCCGCATTAGTTGCATCGCGAGTTGGTGTTTTAAGTAGCTGTGAAACATCGCGTACAAATTTTGGCAAGTTGAGTTGCCTAGCTATCGCAGCTCTGATCGCCTTCCCACAACTGAACTACTTATCCAGTCAGATGCTTTTGAAGCGATTGCAGCTTACCGATTGGAGCTACCAGTTGGTCACCAGTCTTAACGGCGTCGCACTTTTTGCAGCTTGGACAATTGTCTTTGTCAAAGTGCTGCGATCTTCGGCACCCCGATAGCTTCAATCAGTGTCGCGATATCAGCAGAAGTGTGACTGGCTGACAAACTGATTCGTAAGCGACATCTACCTTGCGGCACTGTTGGTGGTCGAATGGCTGGAACATAAATTCCCTGCTCAAGCAGTGTGGCGGAAAGTCGTAAAGTCTTTTCAGCCTCGCCAATAATGACAGGAACAATCGGGCTTCGCCCCGAGAGTACGGTCCAACCCGCTTCTCGTAGTTGCGATCGAAGCGAGCTGGCCATCCAGAGCAAGTGCTTCCTCGCCTCATCCATTTGTACACAATGGTCGATCGCAGCACTCGCCGCCAACATCGCAAGTGGCGGTGGGGCGGTGCTGAAAAGAAAGCTTCGACATCGATTCACCAAGTACTGAATGGTCTCACGATCTCCGGCTGCATAGCCTCCGATTCCGCCCAGTGCTTTGCTGAGCGTACCAAGCTTCAGAAGAACGCGATCCGTCAACTTCAGTTCGTCGACTAAACCACCACCTTGCGTTCCGAAAACGCCGGTTGCATGCGCTTCATCAACGATCAAGCCACAATCAAATCGCTCAGCAAGTTCGGCAATTTCGCGAAGCGGAGCTTCATCACCGTCCATGCTAAAGATCGACTCGGTTACAATCAGGCCTCGCGGCTTCGTGCCGCGAAGCCGTTCGAGTTTTTCAGACAAGTCCTTCATGGAGACATGCTGGTAAACGACTCGATCCGATCGGCTCAGCCGCAATCCATCGATCAAGCTCGCGTGGTTGAGTTGATCGCTGAAGACGATGCAGTCACTATCAGCCAAGCACGATAGGACTCCTACGTTACACGCATAGCCCGACGAGAAGACCATCGCATCGAGGGTATGGCTCAGCGATGCGAGCTTGCTCTCTAAGACTCGATGAGGCAAGGTGTGGCCGTTGAGCACCGGGCTTGCACCACTTCCCCAACCGACAAACTCAGAACTCGGCAAGATAGCCGGGTTCTTTCGCAGCCCTAGGTAGTCGTTGCTTCCGAAATCGAGTCTGATTTCACGTTGAGAACTGCCTATTGCACGCAGGCCGCGTTGACGCAACAGTTGCGCTCGTTCGAGTTCCAACAACTGCGACTCAAGATGCTTTTTCCAACTTTTCTGCGCTGTCATCGACGATCCATCAACATCCATCACGCGGGTCAAACTTCAAAACTGCGATTGTAAGCCAGTTTTAATGTCACGCCACTTCTACCGTCACGTTAGGGGCGGATCAGCCACTATGGGGCCTATCGATCACAGAAAATCGGCTTTAGAAAATGCTGAAAACCGCGAATATTGTTGGTTTTTTCCCAAAAAACTGGGCGTTTCGCCTCGTATGCTGTCACGTTTGACAATCCGGCTGCAACTTGTGGATACTCGGTTCCAAGAATCATCTCAACAATGGCAAAAGATATCATGAAATCCACAGTCTCTGAAGCGGCAAAACGTTGGCAGAAGATTGCAGCAGGTGACACTCGGGCGTTTGCGGAATTTGTAGACCAGTACAAGAACTTGGTCACCAGCATCGCTTACTCGTGCATCGGTGACCTGCCCAGCAGCGAAGATGTCGCTCAAGAGGCCTTCTTAGTCGCGTGGCAGTCTCGCCACGAACTCAGCGATCCAAGCAAAGCGGTAAGTTGGTTGAGTTCCATCGCGCGGAACTTGGCTAAACAATGTGTGAGAAAACAATCCGCCAAGTCATGGGCCTCAACCGATCTTGATTCGACCAACATGACGCAGGAAGAGCCGCATCCATCCGAGCGACTAGTCACGGACGAAGAGCAACAGTTGGTGTGGGGAGCATTGGAAGGAATTCCCGAAGCCTATCGCGAAGTCATGATACTGTACTATCGCGAGTCGCATTCGATTTCGGAAGTTGCGATGGCGCTGGAGATCTCCGAAGACGCAGCTCGACAAAGGCTCAGCCGCGGACGCAATCTACTGCGAGCCGAAGTGGAAAGGACTATCGAAGCCGCCTTGGTCAATTCGCGCCCTTCGGTCCACTTCACGGCCAGTGTTGTATCGCTGGTCGCGATGAGTTCCAGTACGACGTTAGGTAAAACCGTAACGACAGCCGCAGCCACTGTGGTCGGCAAAACCGCAGTGCAAAGTGGAGTTTTGGCGGCAACACAAACTGCCACTGCCGGAGCGATGATCGGCGCGGCCGGTGGATTACTGGGAGCGATCGGTGGTCTGGGTGGCGCTTGGCTGGGTATTCGCGTGCCGCAATTGATGGCTCCTACAATGACCGAGCGAAAGCTGC
>CAYWNG010000293.1:0-8060 GCA_964458685.1 uncultured Pirellulaceae bacterium | reverse complement strand
GTCGCTAATGTCTTCAGTACCATTACCTTCAGTCCTCGCTCTATCTTTGGGGGAGCCGAATAGGTCGTCAATCGCCTCTAGACTCTTTTCGACATCTGTTGTCCCCGAGTCTGGACCAAGTGTTGCAGCTTCAGTTTGTTTGGCAGTCTCCCGGACAGTGGGACTTGCTTTAGGAGGTTGCGTTGAACCAAAAAAGCTATCCAAAGAATCAAGTGAACTATTGGAAGGTTGGCTTCCCTCCTTGGCTGACTCCTTCAAATCATCCGCGGCAATTTCAGCTATCGGTTTCGGCGCAATGCTTGAGGCCTCTGCTGCTTTAGATTTCTCAGCGGGCGATGAAAAGAAAGAATCCAACTGATCGACATCACTTGGTTTGCTGCTTTCCACGGCGGTAGTCTGCGGGTTTTCCGCAACACTTGCAACCGAAGGCTTTTTGCTCTCCTTGGGAATCGACCTCAACGATTCTGGTATTTCAAACCAAGACTTGAATTGCAGTTTGGGTAGAAGATTGGGCGAAGTGCCGATACTACCTTGATATACCCTTTCCGGTTGCATAGCTAGGTCGCGAAGTCTTGCAAACATCGCAGCAGTGCCTTCAAGACTTGCAATCTTGATTGAATCAGATTGATCCAGCAGTGTTGGCAATGCGGTTTTTAGCTCGACAGGCGCTATCTTGGCCAACAATCGCACAGCGCCTATACGCTCGTTCTCTTCTGCAGAACTCAAGAACTTGATAGCAGCCTTGTTGAAATCTTTGGAATCGCCATTTTGCTGGTGCAATTTGCCTTCCAACCAAAAATTCAGCGTTTTTGGATTACGCACTAAGCTGCCCACAATCTTCTCTGCATTCTTGCCATCAACAACTTTGGGAAGAAGGGTCTGAGCCCGCGAGACAACAAAGTTGTCGCTGTCGTCAAGAGCTGCGATGACTCCGTCGACAATCTCGTCGCTTAACGCCGAGTTACCGGTCGACTGGTACGATCTTCGATTTTCGAGCGATTCACCGATTGCATCTAGGGCTGCCGCGCGAATTCGCCAACTGGAGTGCTTCAATAGACCACTCATTGCCTCGTGCGTCTTCTTGAGCTTCATCTTTCCCAGCGTCTTAGCTGCGAACACCAACAGATCCTCGTCAGATTCCGAGCTTGTGTATTCGATCAGCACATCCACAGCCTCCGTGTTGGCATTCACGGACAGCGCGCGAAGGACCGCTGTGCGGACACTCGGGCTTTTGTCCTTTAGCAAACGCGTCAATCGATCCTTTTCGTTTAAAGCCTTAAGCTTGTCGAGAGTCGGAATAGACATCTCGCGGACCAGTGGATCTAGGTCTCGCGAAAGTTCATCGATCAATTGCAGATCGCTTTTGTTAAGCTTGCTAAGGATTTTTTCCGCAGCCTTGCGGTGAGTGTCCCCGTTCAAGCTTGACAGTCCAACCAATAGCGATGATTCCGAAAGCCGGGTATTGCGGCTTGCTAATGCGTGGTAAAAAAGTTCACGAAGCCTTTGTCGATCAGAATCGCTTAAGCCATCCGATTGCAGCATTTCCCTGAGCGCTGGAGCTAGCTGACCGACGTTGGAAGAGTTCATTACTGAACTGCCACCTGCCGGATCACGCAAGAATTGAGCGATCAACTCACGAGCCTGAATCGGATCAAGCGGCGGCCCCTGTGTCGATTCCTCCGTGCTATCTGTCGTGGTATCCGTCGAGCTTTCACTTAGCGGGTTCGGATCGGGCTCACTAGCCAACAAATCACTCAGCCACACCCTCAGTTTGTCAATTCGCTCCTCCGAGATTGTTTCAGGCACCCAAGGATCGATCAATTCCACGGGAGCCTTCCACGAGCTCAAGATTTGAAGCGCCGCGAGCTTTTGGGCTAACTTTCCAGTCTGCACAATCTCAACGACAGCTTCTGCTGACCTTCTTCGATTCGGCATAATGCGCTGGACAGCCGCTGATCGAATCTTAGGAGATCGGTCCGATAAAAGCTCGACCAACTGTTGCAGCTCTTCCGCAGAAATAGGCCCAGTACCAAACAGTACCTTCTGAACTGCTGGATTAGCCGATGCGTATTTTTCGTCGAGCCATGCTTCAAGTTCGTTAATCGGCAAGTAACCCTCGCGACCGGCGACTTGATTCAGTTGAAAATCGAGAATCCTCAAAGCCGGAAGCGCGCTAACGTTCATCGATTGCGACAGTTCAACTGCTTCATCAGCGTCGATTCGCACAACAATCCAGCTCTTTAGAATCGACTCGGCATCCTCCTCCTGAAGTTCCAATTCCAACTTTCGACACCACGTACACCAATCAGCACCAAACACTGCAAGAAGTGGCCTTCCTTCCAAGGTCGCGAGCTGTTGAGCGGATGGGAGATCGCTCTGAAGGTCAATCAGCTTGCCGACCTTCTTTTCGACAGCCTTTTTCCGCGATTTCGAATCAGTGTCATTCTTGCCTTTGCTTGGAGAGGCATCGTCCTGTGCAGCATCGCCCTGTTCAAACAGATCGCGAACCCCTTTCAGCTCGGGCAATTGTCCCAAGCAGTGGTTGAGACTGGCGATTAGCAACATACAGATAATGCCAACAGTTGTGGCGAAGACTCTCAAGACGTAGTTCGGTTGCTTAGCACGCACAATTATCATCTTCATAGTGCTTTGCCCTCCTGGTTGGGAGCATCTGAATCTTGCTGAGCTTTACCCGTATGAAGCACCTTGGCCCAATACGCGTTGAATTCAAAGGTCGGACTGTTTTCGTGATCATGACACCGAGTGCACTGCTGCTTCGCAAGAAATGGTGTTTTCTTTTTAGGATTGTCCACGTGCGATTGCGACGGTCCGTGACAATTTTCGCAACCGACTCCCACAAGACTCTTGGAGAGATTGACGCTCACGAATCCACCCGGTTGTCCATATCCAGTCGTATGACACTGCTGGCAGAAAGGATCGTAATGTGCGCTTTTGAGAACCAAAGGCTCCCACGCATGCGAGTGCTTGGAATGTTGCCAGACTAGATCATCCTCTTTGTGACACTTGGTGCAGGTCGCTGAACCAGCCAAGTGATAACCCGCTTGGTTCACAATCGAATCATCGACGTATCCAGCCGCGTCCGATGGATAATCCTTGGACTTGAGCTGATCGTAATAAGCCTGAAGATTCTTGAGTTGATCTCGATCTTCACCCGTGGTGCTTTTGACTTCGAGGATATCTGCGCTCAACTGTTGAAATGTTGTGTCCTTCTTGGCTAACTTAGCTTTAGCCAGAAACTTACCTTTGTTGGTTGCCGACATCAGTGTTACAGTGCCGACTTTTCTAGGCGTTAAAGCATGTCCGGTGGGTCCACCAATGATGAAGTCCACCTCGGGTAACGCATGAGCCAGCTCCTGAAGATCTTTCTCTTCCAAGTACGCCAAGACGATGCGTACATCGGCAGTCTTGTTCTTGAATGCGTTCAGCACGGCTTGCGTCGGTTGACTGGCCTTCCACTGCGAATGAACAACAAGATTCGGATCGATCACTCCAGCGACAGCGATTCGCAGACCGCCTCGCGTTAGCTCGACACAATCGGCCCCAACAGTCTTGCCCGATTCATCCAAGAGGTTCGAGCTTAGCCACTGCACTCCAGCATCCGTTCCAAGCTTGCGAAGTTGATCGGGGGAAAAATCAGTCTCGGGACCACCGATATTGTGAGCGTCCAATTTGCACAGTTTTAACCCGTTGAGTAAGTATCGCAGTCGAGTCTCTTGATACTCGTTGGCTCCAATTGCTGATCCACCGGCATCCAGATAGACAACTTCACTTCCCTGATTTCGCTCGACATTGATCAGCGTTGAACGCCGCGCGAGTCCTCCAGACTGATTCGCCGCACAACCACAGGGCGTGATCCAGCCTTTCGTATCTCCAGATACGATGAGCGTAACCGTCTCACTACTTTTACTGCAACCAACCAGTCCCAGTAGGACAATCGCAAGCAGTCGGGCTGTCAACTTGCCTAAGTTCATCCGAATCGATTCCTACTGAAGCAAGCTGTAGACGAGAATATTGACGTTAATCTCCTCAGCGTTGGTAATCTCGTTACCGCCGCAGCAACAGCATCCTTGTGTGTTTGAGGTATCGTTGAGACCATCTTGGGAATAGAGAACACCCAAGCGATTACCAAAGTGAATGCCCATCAGCGGCTTGGGCTCGCCGTGCTTGGCCTGTAACTTGGTAATCTCGTAAGCCGTGTGAAAAATCAGGTGATCTTGGCCGATCGTCTTCATCTCGCGATCCTTGAAGACCATCGACATCTCCTTGCGAAACGAACGGTCCCATTCTTGAGACGAACAGCCCGACGAAGCCAGCAAGAATCCTCCACGTTCAATGAACTGCCGAAGATTATCACGCTCCTCTTGAAGCAAGGTGAACTCACCTTCGCCAGTCATGATGATCAACGGGAAGTTGAACACCTCTGAAGAAGAGAGCTTTACCGAGTGCAAGCGACGACTGGTACTGATCGCCGAGTCCTTTTCGGCTCGCCGCAAGAAGTGATCCGAAAAGCACTCACTCGTCTTCGTTCCCGCATAAATCAAGTTCGCGACTTGCACGACGCTACCAGCTTCGCCGCCAACCGAAGCTGGATCAGCGACCACATTCGTCTTCGGTTTGGTCTTATCAGTGTCTTCTGCAGTTGCTGGAAGGCTTGTCGTTGTGATGAGACAAACGGCTAGCAAATTCCATCCAAGCAATTTCCATCTAGATTTCATTTCGAATTTCCTCCTTCGTCAATTTCACCAATCTTGTCCGACAGAGTTCGGAAGTAGTCAGCGACCTTTGTTCGATAGTTTGACGGGACAGCGTTCCAATCTTGGCCGCCGGCCGTACCCTTGGTTGTGTTTTCCGTTGTGGCGCTGCCACCACTGGTATCATCGATAGCTTGACTTGTTTGTACGCCCTGCGATTGTCGATCGCCACGTCCGCGACTGGGTGATTGTTGTGGATTGGGAATCGAACCGTACATTCCAATGTTCTTGGGTCCAGGGCTTCGAACCGAATAACCACCGCCTGCCCCGAATCCCATCCCCATGCCTGGATTTCCACCGGGCTTCATACCGCTTCGACCTGGACGCATGCCCATCATCTTCTTCAACTGATCCAGCGAGTTGCCGAGCTTAGCTTTGCTGGGGTTGAAGCCTGCCTTGCAGTTCTCACACGCCTTATCTCCCATCGACTCATTTTCGCTAAGGAACTCTTCCAAGATTTCAGCCGCGCGCTGAGCCGAGCTTTGAGCTTCCTGGAATTTGTCACCCAGCATTTCGCTTTGAGCTTCGGTCATCTCCTGCGCGGCCATACTGTCGCGAACAGCTTCGGCAAAATCTTGCGCTGTTTGCTTCAGCTTTTCAGTCTCTTCATCCGCGGGAAGATCTTCCGCATGCTGCTGTATGTCTTCCAGGAGTTGGTCGAGTTGTTGCTTGAGCTGCTCTTGTTCCGATTCCAATTCCGCAACACGACGCTGAGTGGCTGGATCATTCGGATCAGCGGATTGCAATCCTCGCATTCGTTCGGCAAGGTCGCGCTGTTGTTGAGCCAACTGAGTGAAACGCTCTTGGTCCATCATTAGCGGCATCATCTTTTGCATCTTGCCTAAGGGATCGATGGCGGACTCGGTCAGTTCCTCTTGCATCTCCTTCATCTGCTCCATCATCTTCTTCAGTTCTTCTTGATCTTCGGAAGAAAGATCAGGATTGGCCGACTTCTGCATCTTGTCGATAGAACCCGCCGCTTCCGCTGCTTGTTGGCTCATCTCCTTGAGCATCTTAGACAGTTCTTGATCGACATCGATCGGCATTGCTTGTTCGCTCAGCTTGTCGATCTCACCAGCGGCTTTTTTGGCTGCATTTTTGGCGGCCTGAAGTTTCTGCTGAAGATTTTGAGCTGCTTCGGGCGATTGTGGATTCTCTTCAAGTTGCTTCTCAGCCTCTTCGACCTCACGCAAAGCCGATGCAAGATTCTCTAGATGACGTCGGGCTGCTTGGTACTTAGCCTGCAACATTTCCGCGCCGCGCTGTTGAACCATCATCTCTTGGAACTCAGCGACTGAGATGATCTTGATCACCGTAATCGGCGACTCGGCACCCTTCGCACCAGCGGGATCATTATCCTCGGTCCGCGCGAACAACTGGATCTCATCGCCGGGTTCAAGTTGATAGTTTGGTAGAGGCAACGACCATTGTTGTTGCACCCGCGCTTGCGATTCGAAATCTGCATTGATTGCTGTGGCTGGCGAACCGTTCAGCGAACGGAACAGCGTCAGCTTTGAAATGCCAAAGTCATCATCGGCGATGACCGTAACGGGCAATTGAACATCTGGCGTAGCGATAGAGATCGGCTGCGGCTGGACGATGCGAACCACTGGACGACGATCTTCCGTGATTGAAATTGTCCCAGTTACGCGATCGATCGATTGCGTTCCGTCGACATCAACGACGCTCAGTTCAAACTGCCCAGGCTTGGATAGACTGGAAACACCGGCTACCGAATTTGGCTGAGCGCCCTCGCCATTCCAGCTCGCAAGCTTGATGATCTCTTCTTCACCATCGCGATAGGTTAGCTTCAAGACACCTTCAGAAAGCGGTCGATTGCTGGAAGCCATCCACTGCACCGTTGTACCGGCCAAACCGCTAATGCCTTTCTCTGGAACTGGACCTACGTAAGGAGCAGTGCGAGTGTAGGCCGGAGGCGTGATGACGACTTTCGGAGAAAGCAACTGCGGAGTCAGTGTGACGTCGAGTCGCACTTTTTTCGAGCGACTTACGCCACTCTTCGCATAGAGCATCAATGGTTCGGTAACCCGAGTTAACATCGCTTGATAGGCATTCTCACTTTCGGCCAGCATTGGCAGGACGAGTTCGGGCCCGCTAGCAGGCTCGATCACTAGATGCACGCGTTCGACGCGACCACCACTTACACGAGCCTTAACGAGAGTGTCCTGACCATACAACACCGATTCCTTCTCAAGCTCGATTTCCATGAGAATGCCCGTGTATGGCGGGACATCACTATAGGGCGAGAGGAATCTACTGACTTGATGCCAAGCAATCGATGGTACGATTGCAGCCACCAGTCCAACCAGAGCGAAAATCGCAACGAGAGTTAAAGCGGGTTTCTTCAGTTGCTCAAGCGGTGCGACCAACGCAGGCGCAACATGGCTTAGTTTCTCGTTCGCGCGTCGAGTCGCAATGGAAGCGAGTCCATTCGAAAGGTCCGAATCGGGATGCACTGGGCGAGTGGCAAGTTGAAGCCCAGCCAAGATCTCACCGCCACTGCGGATCGTCTGATCGACTTGTTCAGCAATGCGGTCATGCGTGATCGAACGAATTCTTGTTAACGCATAAGCCGCACAGCCAATCACAGCCACGATGATCGCAATGCGAGTTGCCCCCCATCGAACCACCGCAGGCAAAGCCCAGATCGTGTCCAGCCACATAAGTACAAAGCACGCCGCGATAACAGATGCCGCGAAGAGCATCACAATTCGTCCCAAACTGAATCGACGCACTCGATCGCGAAAAGGCTTCAAGCCTTGCATCAAGTCGTTGGATGAAAATGTAGGCGATCCGGCTGACATGAATTTCTTCTCCCTAAACAATTCCACTGCGTCGGCGAACAACCCAGCTTGTGACCCACGTTCCCAAGACTAACAGCAAGACCCACGGACGGTCCCACATCGTGGTGCGCGTGACTTCATGCTTTTGTTGGCTACGAATCTGCTCAACGAATCGATCGACAAGCTTTGGCACATCCTCAGGCTGCAAGACTTCCCCGCCACTCAATCTGGCAACTTGCCGCATGACATCGGGCCGAGCGTCAACCTCTAAACTTTCAAACCAAGGATCGCGGACTTCGAAGGCTCCTGCAGCAAGCACTTCGTCCGTCTCTCCACGAACAATTTTCAACGAGTAATAACCAACATCCAAGCTGCCTAAGTCGACGCGATAAAGTCCATTGTCGACGCCCGAGGCAGTCAAAGTCAATCGTTTCGGCAAATCGAATTCAGCAGATTGCAAAAGTACACTCAACTGTTCTATATT
>CAYWNG010000292.1:0-8060 GCA_964458685.1 uncultured Pirellulaceae bacterium | reverse complement strand
GGTCGCTTGCAAAACACGCTCGCCGGTCAATTGCTCATCGTCGCGCGATGCTACGTCAAGAATCGGAAACTCGAACTGAACCATGAACTTGGAGAATGCTTCGGGAATATCAACCAATTCAGCGATACTCTGCGGGTACGTCCAGGGCCTACTTCCATGATAAACGACGATCGGAATCACCAAGCAAAGCGGTTTGCCCTCACGGACTCGTTGCTCCCAAATACGAATGATGTAAGCCAGCAACTGAAGCACCGTCAATCGATCCGCAGCACTTTTGTGCTCCAAAAGTAGGTAAATCAATGCCTCTGAATGGCTCGATCTCGCTCCTTTGTCATTAAGTTCGACTGAAAGCAGAACATCAGAGTATCGCTCCTTCAGATTTGGATCGATGAAGCTTCCGGGCTGGTAAGCAAGGGTGTCTAGGTTCAGTTCCCCAACCATGGCAGGGGTTAGCATGGAGGTGATCAAGCTTCGAGCCGCAGGCAGATGCAACATCCCATAGCGAAACAGCAGGTCGTGTGGACTTTGGACTGGCGGTTCGTTTGTTGACTCGGACAATTCGCTCATAATGCCTCGAACTTTACCCGTCTCGGTCTGTGACCAATTCTTGTGCCGCGCACAGTCTACCAAATTTAGGTAAAAATCGGCCCGAAACGGGGCAAATTAAGGTGCAGAACCTTTCCCAATGACTCCGGAAATTGATATTATTGAGGGTTGTTTTGAGCCATTGTGACTCGGACTGGGCCGCAGCAAAACATCAAGGAGAGGACACCTGTACCTCAAGTGATGATGAATAACGAGCCTTACAAATCGCGACCGCTGAAGCCATCTGGCGAACGGCGACTTCGACTGCTTGTCGAAAAGCTGGAGAGCCGTCGTTTGCTGGCCGGTATCAACGTATCGGTACTCATCGATCCATCGCTGTCTGGAGATTTGACAGATACTGCCGCTCCTGCAGCCAACCGCATCGTTTACATCGATCTCAATCGCGACGGGCAAGCGCAAGATGATGAACCCGTAGCGATTACTGATGGATTGGGTCGAGCATTTTTTGAGGGACTAGCCAGCGGCGACTATTCGATTGGCTTGTTGACCGACAATGTTAACCAACGACAAATCACTCCCTCCACAATTCGACAATCCAATCGTTTCGAAGTTCCCATTCAAAGCCAATGGTTGATCGGCCAGCCGACGAATCCATCGTCTCAGTGGGCGCTGACCACCGATGGCATCTTGACTTTGGTCCGAGGTGATTCGCAATCTTCCAGCGGAACAAACCTGTCGATTTTGGAGTTGGGTGGTGAACCTACAAGCGTCGTACATCGCACACCTTCCGAAGCATGGATAAGTTACAAGGCGGCCAGCCAAAGCCGTCTTGCCATCTTTGATACAGATTCAAAGAAGTTGACCACCTATGCCGTTTCCAATGAGGCCAATCTGATCGACTTGGCCACAGATGGGCAATCAGTCTACGGCGTACTCAATGGCTTGGATCAAGCCGCCATTGTTAAGCTATCGCTGAACGTACCTGGTTTGAGCGTATCTGGTTTGAACGTGGTTCAGCAGTTCGCGGGCCGCTATAGCCAACTTGAAATTCTGAACGGCAGATTCGTAGCGACTCGTCAGGATGTCACTAGAACTCACATCGATCTACTCGATTCGACCGGCACATTGTTGAGTTCGCACGGAATCCCCAGTGCAAACAACCAGCTTAAGGTTGATTCGCTGACAGGCATGATTTCTGTGGCTGCAGACGGTGGAGTCTATGTTTACCATTCTAACGGCCAGGAGTTGAGAAAGGTTGCTGAGATCGCCGAGGCGATGGGGCCGGTGGCGTTTGTGTCGGGCAGACTCTTGACATCGGATCGAAGTAGCATCGGGCGAATTACGTTGTGGAACATGACGACGTGGCTTCCTTCTGGTCGCTTCAGCGTTGGTACTCAAGCGGTGCATGATTTGGCAATTCGGCCAGATACGCTGGAGGCTTACGTGCTTTCCGATAGCATGACCTCGGTGCGGCTAGCGTCGCCTGAAATGGCAAGCGTCACTGTTCAAGCCAATCAAATCGCTCAAGCTGATTTCACCATACAAAAAATCACCGATGGCGACAAATTGGTCGTTCCATCCAATTTGAATCTGTCAACGAGGGAGAATCATTCCCAAAGCGTGAGCCTCAGGCAAAAAGTCGTTGATGCCAAGGGCCAATTGCTTTGGTACTCGGTGTTGACCGGGCCACAACATGGACGGGTCCAAATGGACCCAGCAGGGCAATTGGTTTACTCGCCTGCTAACGATTACTTTGGAAATGACTCGCTCACGATTCGAGTTCATGATGGACAATCTAGTGCCGATGTCTTGATCAATTGGAACGTTCTAGAGTTGAATCGTCCGCCGATTTCGATGGTTGTTCAAGTCGGCGAAGTGCGCGAGAACCTACCAGCCGGAACAGTTGTCGGCACCGTATCTATCGTCGATCCGAATCAACATGAAGATTACCGAGTCACCTCTTCGGACTATCGCTTCCGTGTCGAGGATGGAAAACTGATTCTTAATGAATCGCTCGATTATGAGTTTGCGACGACGATTCCTCTGGCTTTGGAAGCAGTTGATTCCGTTGGTCAATACAGCATTTCTACACTGACGTCGATCCGTGTCGCCAATGTTGTGGAAGCTCCCGAGGGTGTCGTTCTTTCGAATCTTTCCATCGCCGAAAACACGTCCGGGGTTTCAGTTGGCAAACTGTACGTGATTTCTCCAGATGCAGACGGCGTCTACGAAGTTTCCGTTGATGATCCACGATTTTCGGTTCAAGGCAATGATCTTGTACTTCTGCAGCCGCTGAATTACGAGCAAGCAAATTCGATCCAACTTAAATTGAGCGTTAAGGACACAAAGCATCCGAACGTTGCTGTTGATTCGGCACTTTCACTTGCAGTAACCGATGCAGATGATTTGCCGACCGAAATTGTCCTGAGTGCAACTGAAGTTGAGGAGCAAACTCCTGGCGCAGAAGTTGGTAAAGTTGCAGTATTCGATGAGGATGGGGATCAGTATCAGATCTATGTTTCCGACCCTCGGTTTGTTGTTATCGATGGTATCCTGCGATTGACGGACCAAGCGACCTTAGATCGTTCGGCTGAATCGAATGTCCCGCTGACGTTGACCGCCATAACGGCCAAAGGCGGAAAGATTGTTAGCAGCTTTCCGCTGACTGTGGTCAAGCCTAAGTCGCCGTGGCAGAATCCCAGCAATCCGATTGACGTCAATAACGATGGGATTATCACCCCTCGCGACGCACTCCACGTCATCAATTTTCTCAACGAAAATGGTCCAGGCGAGAAACCGCCTCTTCCCGGTTCCGGTGGTGAAGGTAGCTCTCCAGCATTCCCCGATGTCAACGGCGATGGTCGAATCACGCCCATCGATGCGTTGCTGATCATCAATGAACTGAACAATCGCTCCAACGGCAACAATGGAACCGGTAACGGTGGCGGGAATCGGCTTGGTGGAGAGGGAGAAGGAAGCTCGGAATTCTACGGGCCGGTTAATTCTTCGGGTGTTTCATCTGCATTCCCTTCTTGGGAAGTCGAACAAGAGCAGCGACGTCGAAATAATTCAGCAATTGACGCCGAGCTAGAAAGGCTCCTTGATCAATTGGCCAGCGACACAGATCGAAGTTAGGCTCCAGGATTTACTCGACGGCTTTCGTGTCGTTGCCAATAACTTCGACATTCGAATCCCCTTCATGGACTACTTTGAACGATTGGCCTTCAAAGAAGAATCCGAAAAAACCGCAGACGCACACCAGCAAGATAACGAACCCAATTACTAGCCCAAGCACAATCGCGTAAGACTTTTTTTGTCGCACAGCTTCTCCTTTGTGGTCTGTTGCTTTACGGTGGTTTACGGTCAAGCCAAGCTGCGCTGCTTCAGCAAGGAAACAGCTTTTCCTTCGCGATCAGGGTAATTCGATCGTCATGCTTTTCCGCCCTCTTCCCTCAGGCATGAGAAATGACTTGCGAAGGGGGAACTCTGACGAGGCACCAATTATACGGAATTCAACGACAACGAACTTGGGTTGGTTGTAGGTTGAATAGAATCCGAGTCGTCCTTCGCGACCAGAACAGGGCACGGAGATTTCCAATTGCCCATTCTCTTTTGAAGTCGGAACGCGAAAGCCGAATCCTTCGCTTGAGTTTTCAGTCAGCATTGCATCGCGTTCGATCGCATTCCAAGCCGTCGCAATCAAAATCGAATTGGCGTCGATTCTGCTTGGCAACGATTCTGTTTCAGACTCACCGGCAATTGTTGAATCTGTCTTGATTGCGATATCAAGCTTGAAGTTGCCGTCCCATACGGCCATGGGTTGTGCCGCCAGTAAAGCGATCAGAATAAGCAGAAAGAGGGATGCAAGTAACCAATTTCGCATTTTGGGAAGTCACTCTTGTGGATCGGTCTGGGTCACTCTATCAGGGGCACTCGGTCGAGGTCACCGAGAAGCTTGGCAACGTAGTGTCCGGATAAGTCGAACGTGAATCGCGATTCCCCCCAATTGTAAGGTTTCGCGGAGGGGAAATGGCCGATTTTTCTAGCCGAGCAAGAGAATGCGGCCAAGGCACTGTGCTTCGCTAAATGCCGCCGTCAAAAAACGTGGTCAAGTTCGAGTCGAGCTCTTCAGGAATCCAGCTCCGGAAGAATTTGAGACTTTGCCGAGCTGCTCCCGAGAGGGGCTCACGGTGGATTTAGGCGTTGACGATGTAAAGCTGCACGGTGTATCCTTTCACCCTGTAATCGCCCGTTTGGTGTTCAAACGTGCAGTGTCAACTTTACTCTGTCCACTTGTTTTGCCAGAAGATCTGCGAGCAAACCAGCGTTTCTCGGTGTCAGATCTGTGCTCAACGGCTTTTTCCGGCTGTTGCTAGCATCGGTTAGTGGGCTACGCCATGAAAGGCATTGTCGATGGAAAGTGATTTCGTCAAAAAATTGATCGAAGCTGGGGTTCACTTCGGACACCGCGTTAGCCGCTGGAATCCGAAGATGAAGCCGTACATTTACGGCCGCAAGAATTCGATTCACATTCTGGATATTCGCGAGACTCTTCGCGGATTGCTGCGAGCCAAGAAGTACTTGAATCAAGTAGCCGCTGGTGGCAGTTTAGTTCTTTTCGTCGGTACTAAGCGTCAAGCGACTGATTCGGTTGCCGAGCAAGCTTTGCGATGCGGCATGCCGTTTGTTTCCGAGCGTTGGTTGGGTGGAGCGTTGACAAACTTCCGCACCATTCGATCCCGATTGACTCGTTTGGAAGAGTTGGAAGCAATCCGTAGCTCGGAACAGATCAACACTTACTCGAAGAAGATGCAATCCGCACTGACTCGCGAGTACCGCAAGATCTACCGTAACTTGAACGGCTTGCGAACGATGAACCGATTGCCTGAGTGCTTGGTTCTCGTCGACCCAACTAAAGAAAAGAACGCTGTCCGTGAAGCTCGACGATTGGGCATCACCACAGTTGCGATTATCGATACCGATAGCGATCCAGAATCGATTGACTTGCCAATTCCAGGCAACGATGACGGTATTCGCTCGATCGAGCTGTTGCTGTCGCAACTTGCGGATGCGATTCTCGCAGGTAAGGCTCAGAATCCTGATCTGCAAAAGGGTCAAACAGAAGCTTTGGCATCGGCTAACGCTTAATCATTTCTACCAAGGGCGTAGCCCTGGCACTGCTAACGCCGATCCCCTGGGTCGATCTTTTGGGGGCGAACATTTGGGTTGATCGGCGTTATTCTGGCCGTGATCATTTAGGTTCTTATTGATAAGGAAGACAAATCCAATGTCTACTATTTCAGCTAGCGATGTCGCCGAACTGCGTAAGCAAACTGGCGCTGGTTTGATGGACTGCAAGAAGGCTTTGCAAGAGTCCAATGGCGATTACGAAGGTGCGCTTGATTACCTTCGCAAGAAAGGTCAGAAAGTTGCTGAAAAGCGAGCTGACAAGGCTGCAACAGAAGGTTGCGTAGTCACAGTGCTTGACGCTGCCGGAACGACCGGTGTTGTAATGGCACTTAGCTGCGAGACAGACTTCGTTGCTAAGAACGAGCAGTTCACGGACCTGGCGAATCGCTTGGCCAAGCTGGCTCTTGACACGAAGTCGTCGACGCCTGAAGCGCTGAACGCACAAACGATCGACGGCATGACCGTTGAAGCTCGACTGGTCGAGCAAACGGGCAAGACTGGCGAGAAGATCGTTGTCTCTTCCTTGCATATGCTCAGCGGTGAAAAGCTGTCCAGCTACATTCACGCTGGAGCCAAGATCGGCGTTTTGCTTTCCTACCAAGACGGTGGCAAAGAAGGCGGCGCGGACTTTTTCCGCATGGTCGCAATGCACATCGCTGCGATGAAGCCACAAGGTTTGAACTACACCGAGCTTGACCCTGAATTCGTCGCTCGCGAAACCGAAGCGATGCAAAATCAGATCAAGACCGAAAACGAAGACCGCGCACGCTTGGGCAAGCCGCTGAAGACTGTTCCTCAGTTTGTTAGCCGCCTTCAATTGACTCCTGAAGTCATGGCAGCCGCTGAAGAGCAGATCAAGGCGGAACTGAAGGCTGAAGGCAAGCCAGAGAAGATTTGGGACAAGATTATCCCAGGCAAGCTGGACCGCTTCATTGCCGACAACACGCTTTTGGACCAAGAGCGTTGCTTGCTGAACCAGTTCTATGTCGTTGACGAAACGAAGACTGTTGATGCAGCCATCAAGGCTTTTTCAGACAAGGCTTCGGTTGTCGCGTTCCGACGCGTCGCCATCGGCTAGTAAAACTCAGTTGGATCTCTTGTGCACCGCAAATTGGACTTCGGGCCTTTTGCGGTGCCCTGATCCAGAGGCGTTGATCCAGAGGCGTTGATCCAGAGGCCCTGATCCAGAGGCGTTGATCCCGAGCTGACCTGGATGCTCTCAGCTCAATGTCTGCCGTTCTTTTGCTACTTCATCACACTCTCTGTTCGAAGTGGAACCATGCCTGATTCAGCCGTTTCTCCTGTCTATCGGCGAGTAATTCTCAAGCTGTCTGGTGAAAGCCTTTGTCGGTCCGGCGAACGTGGAATCAATATGGAGGAGGTCACGGCAATCGCTCATCAGGTCAAGCAAGCTCATGCGCTTGGCTGCCAGATCGGCCTTGTCGTCGGCGGTGGTAACATCCTTCGTGGTGCTCAGTTCAAAACGGCCGCCGGTTCTCATATCGAAGAAGCCACGGCTCACTACATGGGCATGTTGGCTACGGTGATTAATGCTCTAGCTTTGCAAGAAGGCCTTGAGGGAATTGGTTGTACCACGCGTGTCATGTCAGCGATTCGTATGGATGGCGTGTGTGAGCAGTTCATTCGCCGACGCGCGGTCCGGCACATGGAGAAGGGACGCATCGTTGTTTTGGCCGCTGGAACTGGCAGTCCGTTTGTCACTACCGATACCGCCGCAACACAGCGCGCCCTTGAGCTAGGTGCGGATATCGTGCTCAAGGCCACTCGCGTAGATGGCGTGTACAGCGAGGACCCCGAGAAGAATCCTCATGCGATTCTGTATCGCGAGTTGGACTACGACACAGTGATTCAGCAAAACCTCAAAGTCATGGATGGAACGGCTATTCTCCAGTGCCGCGACCACAATATGCCTGTCCTCGTTTTCAACTTCAAGAAAGAGGGCAACATCGTCAAGGCGATCAGCGGAGGTCGTGTAGGGACCCGCATCGGACGCACAGCACAGTAGTGGAATTCGCCAGGATTCTGTTTTGAAGTTCGTGATGGTACTCGCCAGAGTTCTTGCCGCACGAACAAATCCGGCAAATACCTCTGCAATCAACTCGCTCAACAACGATTTCCAAAAGTCAAATCAAAATTGCAAAATGTTGGGTAGGCCCCACCTGCCACAACCTGCACGAAATGAGCTATGATTTTAGAGCGGTGGCAAAGAGAATTCGCACCGCGAGAACACTCCTGCAATGAAGGTGGAAAAATGAGCGTCGACGAAGTGATGATGGATGCTGAAGAGCGAATGGAGAAGGCAA
>CAYWNG010000291.1:0-8088 GCA_964458685.1 uncultured Pirellulaceae bacterium | reverse complement strand
GTTAACCAAACTCGTCGAAGTCCAAACAGCAAGTGCGATTGCCTCGCAAAGGTGATCGCATTTTTTTATGCAGAAGTCTCCGAACCAGAGTCCAAAATCGGAGACTCAGCTCGACCATCGCATTCGAATCAACATCAAGACAAAGGGGCGCGCACGACATACTTCAGAATACGATCACAATTCGGCCCGAAACTACGACCACAATTCGGCCCGTAACAATTATGTCAAGCAACATTAAATATTAAATAGGGAGACCATTCCCTAGTTCGATCGTCATCAATCATCCCAGGGAGAACACTGGCAAAGCCAGTGCCACCCAACTGTCGCTTCCTTCGCCAGTGCCACACCCGCCGCTGCGATATCGCGTCGTAGGTTGGGTTGAGGAACGAAACCCAACAACCAGCACTGACAACCAGCACTGACGGTTACGTCGATCAAGCGGGATAATTCAGGAACTGCTGCGGATCTCAAGCGTGCTTGCTCATCAATAGAAGTTACATCGCAGTGAAGTCGGTCTATACTTAGAAGACGCCAGGGACTGGCGTGCCACACTTCGACGCTACTTTCGCGGAGCGAAAGGCGACTATCAGCCCGGAGGGCGCTACATCTATGCCGGTGTGCATCAGCCACCGGAAATCAGAAAGCGAAGATCCGAAGCCCGGAGGGCGATACAGAGTTGCTCGATCCTCCCGTCGTGATCTTCTTCCTGCCCTGCGCCTTCGGACGCCATCCATCCATCCATCCATCCATCCATCCATCCACCGCGACCATGATTCCTGCGGTCGTCCATGCCCGCCTTGCCTTCGGTCTCCACTTCTTTCCCGGTTGCCAAGGATAACGTTCTTTCCGCTCCCCACCCAAGAACGCATCCTGCTAAGACGTGGCGGCGGCTTTCTGCCGCCTCTCTCCAGTTCCAACCGTACTAACAAGGCAACGCATCTACACGCTTCGAGCATTCAGCATTGGAACATTCAGTCAGAGGGTGAAACATTTCCTGCCTCACAATAATGGACCACTATTCGGCCCGTAACAACAACTACTACTGATTCGCCCCGTAACAAATTACCCGGCAATGTCCGCTTGATCGAGTCCTTCCGTAAGTGACCCTGAGATCAATATTGCGTGCCCCCAAAAAAGATCACCACACCGTAACCAAAACTCAATTTTGCCATTAATTCCGATCGAAATCGACTCAAGTTCGAGGTTTGACTGGAACAACTGTGGACTAACCGGGGTCTCGTTATCTTCGAGCCAGGCCTCGTTCTTAACCGCGAGCAATTTGAGCAATGCATATTCATGAACTCTGTCCTTCCAGACTTTCTGGTCGACCCAGAGTGCTTCTGCAGTCTTTAATGATAGTTCTAGATCTGGTTTTCCGTACAAACTAATTTGAATCAACTTACCATCCCATATGTGATGGCCAACATAGTGATCGATGGATCGATCAAGTGTTAATTCGCCGAAGTACGTACTCGTCACTACTACTGGCTTAGCAAGTTCTTTTGCTTTCTCTAGAATCCTTCTGATACTGCGACTTGTTCAGACGTGCCAGCGAATATGGCACGAGTATTGTCTGTGGACAATAGGACACGAATTCGATGTATGGAATTGACCGGATACTCGTTGATCCTGCTCGAAGACCTTGGATCTACCGGCATTAAGACTCCCAACTCTTTTTCGGCAATTGTTTCGCCTGGCAAACGCCACGCTCCTAATGAAAAAAACTTTACTTCATAGCCGTCAGAATGGGGCCAACCGCCTTCAGAACTTTTCGTTACCACTCCTTCAATTTCGCAAACGCTATCTTGATAAGTGCAGTCTGCGATATCAACGTCCCTTAGGCGATCGATGCTTGGCAGGTTTGGAGTAGCCATTGGGTTGCCCTTTTCTGTGGAGCATCCGCAATAAACTAGTTGAAGAATGATGAAGAGTATTCGATACTGCATCGTTAGCCCCCAAGTACTCCCGTCGGGATACCGCCACCGCCTAAAATCTCTCCCGCTCTCCACCTTTGAATTCCCTCTTCAGACAACTCTCCTCATTGTAAATCCGGATGCGTGCTGCTGTAAATTGGTATAGATAATCTTTCAGTTCCAGGGATGAACTGAGGGGCTCGCCAATATCAAGGGGACACAGCACACATTTGCCTAGCTTAACATTTTCGGGCTTTTTGGGCAAAATTTCGAAAATCCTTATAAGGATTTCGCCTCTCATCCGTCTACCAATTCTTGGCCAGTTCAGCTTCCTAACGAGGAGAGCCGCTGAACTGAGCCAGCAGATCGAATCTGGGTTACTGTTGCTTTGGGAGGACCCTGGCTATGTGTCGCTTGTGTCGCTGGGAATTGTTTGCGCCCGATGAGACGGCTATCGTTCATGCGATCAATCGCACGGTTCGTCGTCTCTTCCTGTTTGGCGATGATGAGCTAACTGGGCGGAATGACGATTATCGCAAGGAATGGATCGAGCTACGCATGGAGTATCTGGCTCGGTACTCTAAACTTTTCACCAATTCACGACTTGCTGTGTAGGAAAAAATCTACCGAAGCGATTCACCATCACACTCTCGTACTCCGCGCCTCTGCGTTTCCTGCTCTGCTTCTTATCTCAGATCGCAGAAGCGTGAACGCGGATCTTCATTGCAGTTGAAAAGTCTTGCAAGTGCCACCCGATTGTAGCGCGCCATGGATCACATAGATGTTAAAACGCAGAGGCGCGGAGATCGCAGAGGATTGACAACAGGGCTCTTTGGTGAGAACCCGGCAGGAGTTTGACCTAAGCGAACCCGGGTTGGACGGCTCGGGTAGGTTCTTATCTGCCGGAAAGAACTACGATTGACTTGCAAATGAGATCGTCAAGTGGAGCTTAAAGAGTCTCTGCTGGAAAGTTCATTCGATTGATCAGATCACCCTCACAGCATTGTCAAACTTGGTCAAACCCGGCAGGAGTTTGACCTACCCTATCCCGCGTTGGATGGCTCGGGTAGGTTCTTACCTGCCGGAAAGAACCACGATTGACTTGCAAATGAGATCGTCAATTGGAGCGGCAAAAGTCCACCGCTGGAATGGTCAATCGTCTGCTTGTTACGGACTGATTGCTGAACCCTGGCGGGATCAGCTACAGATCGCTTTTATTGTAATGTCAAACTCGGTCAAACCCGGCAGGAGTTTGACCTACCGGAACCCAATGTTGACGGACCAGTTATGGCAACGCTGCGGCGGTTCCAAGTACGGCACCAGCTTGCATCAATCCGCCTCGAAGACTCCATGGGAATGGAGGAATCATGTATGGAGCACAGTTGCCAGGGCGATAGTATCCCAACGCATACTGACATTCGTTCGGTGGATTGATTCCCATCTTGTAAGGCAGAATCGGAATCGTCAGGAAGAACTGAGCGGAGCTAATCAGTGGCTGAACGATTGGTCCAGCTTCATGTCCATAGCGTTCCAATTGCACTTGTTCAAAGTACAGTGGGTTATGGCAAGCGCCACTGGCCTTCCACTGAACTGTACTGGCGATAAAGTTACGACCTTCCAGCGGTTCAAATCCGGAACCACAGCGGAATGGTAGATTCCAGATGTCTGCAATGTAGTCCATATCAACATCGCTTAACGATGTTAGCGGCAACAGTCGCTCAGTGCCATCCACATCGACAACGACATTACCGTATCGCAGTTCCTTCATACGACCGCTTAGCAGCAGATTTCCTTTGTAGTCGGTCCAGTCACGACGCAAAGCTCGCTTCTCGAACTCGCTGCGCAACTCTTGACTTTCTGCTTCGTCGTCTAGACCACGCAATCCATCGCTGAGCTTTGGAGCTACGTTCAAATCTAGACTTGCCAACGGCTGACCACGCAATTGATCGCGTTGAGTGTCGCAATTGGGAAGCGAGTACTTTTGAGTCTTCTTCAGCAAGTCGTCCAATTCATCAGGCGTTTTGCGAGGCTTCTTGCTGTCGTCGCTGTCAAGCCTCGAGGGTAGACGCTGGCTTTGATCACCAGGGCTGAATTCCTCTTTGACTTGTGGGGGGAATGATGGAATCTGACTTGGATTCACTAGCGGTGGCTGAGGCGCAGCTTCAGCTTTGTCGAGCGGATCGACTTGCGGTGCGTTCAGATCGTTCAAGCTTGGCACATTCAGATTAGGCACAGCGTCTTGTCCAAACTCCGCAGGATTTCTGAGCCCGTTCAAGTCAAGCTGATCACCTCGCAGTGCATTACCTTGAGGCGCATTTCCTTGAGGTACATTGCCTTGTTGTATGTTTCCTGGAAGTTTTGGAAAGCCGTCCTGAGCTCCTTGGTCTTGGCCTCGAGCTGTGTTGACAGATCGCCATTGTGGAGCCACTTCGGTCGCCGCGTTGTTCCACTCTTGCTGATAGGCCACAGGTCGAACTGCATTGCCTTCGCTCGGACGATTGGACGACGCGCCGCGCAGCGGATTGCTTCCAACATTTGCGGATGCGTCTTGATAGACAGCGGTAGCGTTGTACGAATTGGCTGACCGTAGTTGACTTGAGCCAGTGGCCGCGTTTGAAGCTGCCGAAGATTGATTGGCAAATCGCGGGTCCGAAGCTTGAACGCCTCGAGGCGCAGTTGTCTGCCAACGCAAGACCATTCCCGAACCAAGTTGTTGGTTGGAGCTCATCACGGGACGCGAAGCCGTATCGTTACGGCTAGCTTGTGGCATCGGTTGAGCGCTCGCATCGACGGGCACTCGATTGGGTTGCCAATCTTGCGCGAAGGCCATTTGAGGCGCTAACGCGCAAGCCAAACTCAATGTGGACAGTCCTACAGAACCCGTTACGATTCGACGCAAATCCTTAACTAGGATCGCCAGTCGAGAATTCTGGGCTGTAGTTCGGTGCTTCTTGCGTGATGGCAATGTCATGGGGGTGATTCTCTCTGACAGTTGCTGCGGAGATCTTTATGAACCTCGCATCCTTACGAAGCTCATCAATACTTTTCGTACCACAGTATCCCATTCCGGCTCGCAACCCGCCGACCAGTTGATAAACATAGTCTGCCAAGTTGCCCTTGAATGGGACGCGGCCTTCAACTCCTTCGGGCACTAGCTTCAGCAGGTTTTCTTGACCCGACTGTCGATAACGCTCGCTGGAACCTTGCATCATCGCGCCGATCGATCCCATGCCTCGGTAAACTTTGAAGGTTCGACCTTGGTACAAAATCGTTCGGCCTGGGCTCTCAGCCAAACCAGCGAACAAGCCGCCGATCATGACTGCGCTAGCCCCAGCCGCCAGAGCTTTCGTGATATCGCCGCTGAATCGGATTCCTCCGTCAGCGATGATTGGCACTCCAGCACTCTCGGCTGCTTTTGATGCGTTGTATATGGCGGTGATCTGCGGAACACCTACTCCAGAGATGACGCGTGTCGTGCAAATGGAACCTGGGCCGATTCCGACTTTCACTGCATCAGCTCCGGCTTCGATCAAATCGCGACAACCTTCGAAGGTGGCAACGTTGCCAGCAACTACGTCGATCGTCCAGCGTCGTTTGATCTCGCGGACTGTTTGAATCACATTGGCTGAATGACCGTGAGCGGAATCAACTACGATTAAGTCAACGCCACGTTCAATCAGCACACTGGCTCGGTCAAAGTCAAAGACACCTATTGCTGCACCGACTCGCAATCTTCCCTTGCTATCTTTGCAAGCATTGGGATAGCGCTTCATCATGTCGATGTCTTTGATGGTGATGAGCCCTGTCAGGTTAAACTTATCGTCAACCAGCAAAAGCTTCTCCACCTTTTTATCCGTTAAAATCTTCTCAGCCTCCTCAAGCGTTACAGTCCCCGTCGCAGTGACCAGATTTTCCCGAGTCATTACCATTTTGAGTGGAGTTTCGTCCTTCGCTAAGAAGCGAAGATCGCGGCGAGTCAGAATTCCCACCAATTTGCCGGTGTCGTCGACGATCGGCACGCCCGAAACATTTTTGCTATCCATTAGCTCAATAGCAGCACTAGCCGTCTGATCGGGCTTGAGCGTCACGGGATCGACAATGATGCCATTGGCCGATCGCTTGACTTTGGTGACCTCTTCGGCCTGAGCGTCGATGGCCATATTCTTATGGACAATCCCCATCCCACCGACTTTGGCCAAAGCGATGGCCATGTCCGCTTCCGTAACCGTGTCCATCGGGCTGGACAGAAGGGGTACTTTGAGAGTGATATTTCGGGTCAGTCGCGTGGACACGTCCACTTCGGCTGGCATCATCTCGCTGTAGCGAGGCTCCAACAAGACATCGTCGAACGTAATCCCGGAGTAGGCCAACTTGTCATCCATCGCGGATCCTCTCAAAGCTCGCAAAGTGTGTACTTCTCCAAAAGCGAATTATGTTCGTGGACAGGCAAGTTAGCAATCGCTGATAAAACGAGCTTTTCCCGGAGAAACTGCCCAATTGGCCGTATTGCCTGGAGCTTTATGACTTGCAAGTCCCCCAGGGCTCAAAGAAAATACGGGCTCAAAGAAAATACGCTCCTGCGCCCCCCTCCCAAACGACGGCAATTCGCTCCCTGAGGCCGCCTCCTGAATTTTTTCGCTACTGAGCCATCCCTCCCTCCCAAGAGAATCTCATGCTTTCATCCACTGAACTCGTCTCATCCTTCAGCCGACTCTTTCGCAGACACTCAGGTCTGTTTTGCGGTATCGGCCTGGCCGTTTGCGGAATCGCCAACTCAGCTCACGCGGACAATTGGCCTCAGTGGCGTGGCCCCAAGAACGACGCGATATCGACTGAAAAGTCCCTGCCAACCAGTTGGGACCAGACCAAAAATGTTGCTTGGAAGACAGACATGCCTGGTCAGGGAGGCGCGACACCGATCGTTTGGGGCGATCGCATCTTTGTTACCAGCGCTGATGGCGACGACTTGGTACTGATCTGTCTGAACGCAAAGGACGGCAAGCAGATTTGGCGACAGAAGGTCACCAGCGGCAACAAGGACGCGCGAGCCGGCGAGGGCAACAGTGCTTCGCCGTCACCATCGACCGATGGCAAACATGTGTGGGTGTTTTTCTCGACTGGCGTTCTCGCCTGCTACGACATGGACGGTAAAGAAACTTGGAAAGTTGATTGCAACGAACGCTTCGGCAAGATCGACATTCAATTTGGTCTGACCAGCACACCTGTGTTGGATGGCGATGCGATCTACTTGCAGCTCTTGCATGGTCCGATGGTTCGCGGCAACCAGGAACGAACAGGCAAGGTCGTCAAGCTGAATAAGGCCACGGGCGAAACTGTTTGGCAATATGATCGCATTACCGAAGCTGACTTCGAATGCAAACACTCGTATGCTTCACCGCTGATCGTCAACGATGGCAGTCGCAAGTTGTTAGTTGTCCATGGAGCCGATTGTACAACGGGACACGATCTGAACACTGGCAAAGAAGCGTGGCGATTGGGCGGATTGAATGGTCCAACCAAACTGAACCCCAAAGGTAACGACATCACCTTCCGCTTCGTAGCCTCGCCGGCTTTCGGTGGTGGAAAGCTGATCATCCCAACCTGCAAAGCCGGACCTACGATCTCGCTACCACTTTCCAGCAGCTTAAGCGGCAACTTGAATGAGTCCAACGTTGATTGGATCGCTCCAGAAACTCCCGACGTTGCTATACCACTGATCGTTGACGACTTAGTCTATTTACTTCACAACGATGGCAAGTTGAAGTGCGTCGAGCTGGCTACGGGTAAGCAAGTTTACTTCGAGCGAACGCATTCCTCTCAACATCGCACCAGCCCAGTCTACGCAGATGGGCACATCTACTTCTGCGCTAAAGATGGAGTCTGCACCGTAGTCAAAGCCGGACGCAACTTTGAGATCGTCTCCAGCAACGAGATGGGCAAAGAGCCTATCACTGCCTCACCTGCAATTGCGGACGGAACCCTGCTCATACGAACTTACAAGACACTCTACGCGATTCGTAAGTAGGTACTGGGCAGTGGCTTCGTCTTGTGCGGGCAGCCAGTTGCGGGCGAGGACGCCCGCGCACCGGGACGCGGGGGTCCCGCCCCCAACGGGCCCTCGCGCCCCGGGAAACTCCACGTCTTTGTCCAACACAAAGCAGCACCTAGAACATCC
>CAYWNG010000290.1:1252-8129 GCA_964458685.1 uncultured Pirellulaceae bacterium | reverse complement strand
GTGATATATCAGTGATCGACAAGTCCCGCAATTTACGGGAAACATCGCGACTGAGTTGTTGGGGCAATTCCATACTTTGAATCTGCCAAGTCGCTTTGAAAGTTCGCTCAAGTTCTGCGGTAATGTCCGACATCAGTTTGGATTTGCTGCGGGCAGAAACAGGTACGGACGCATCAAAGTTGAACCAAAGCTTAACTAGGTAAGGCGAATACTCCCAGACCTTAGTCTCTTGAGCTGTCAAGCTGGCGCTACCCAAAGCTAGCCACCCGCAAACGACTGTAGTAACAATCGCCAATATTGATCTTCGAATTGAAGACGACTCGATCATCAAAACTATCCTCACTTACCTGCTGAAGGAACTTTGACACGCCAACTTCGGATGCTCTGATAGAGCGAAATCGGCTGATTGCCCACGCCTTCAATGTTCTTGCGAAGAACGAATTTGTCTGTCACTTGCCAAAGCGGCAATAACGGCAAGTGATAATTGATGACGCGATGCATGTCTTGCAAAGCATCGCGAATCTCTTTCCAATTTCTGGCGGCTCGCACACGTTCCAAGCCTTGCACTACAAACGGATTGCTACTTGCCGCAAAGCTACTCGCTCCCAACAATCGCTCGATATCCGTGGCGGGCTCCCACATCGTCGTAATCACATAGATGAGATCGCATTCTTTCAATTGGTCCGCAGGAGCGTCGGGAGGAAGTACTTTAGATTCGGCGGGAACACCGATAATCTCCCACTGTTGAATCATCGCTTGAACAGCGACCCTCGCAAATTCAAAGTCCGGACAGCCGATCACCAGCTTCTTTAATTCGGGCTTGGACTGGCCAAGTTTCGCGGAAGCCGCTTCTATCTCCTTCTCGGAAATCAACACCAGCAACTTCGCCAGTTGTGGATTGTACGAGATTGGCTCAATCTTGTCGTTGTACGCATAGGCTAGTGGATCGGATTCACCCAGCCCCTTAGGAAATGGTCCGCTGATCAATCTGCCATCAAGCGGATCATTGCTCTTAAGCAATTCGCCTTGAAGCATCGATTGCCGATTTGTGGCGTACATAAGTGCTCGTCTGAACTTCTCTTTGACGAGATAAGGATGCTCCGAAAGAGGAATCAACATGTGCGTGGTCGGGAGCGCATACGACATCGTCTGAAGGCGTGATTCGCTGGCCAGTCTTTTAGCGTCGCTCGGATAGAGCTGATCAATCATGTCAATATCGCCGCGAATCAGATCGTTGATCGCAGCTTTCGGATCATCGTAGAAGATCTCTACGATCTCCATAGGTAGATTTGAGCCATGCTCACTGGGACGCAATTTGAACGAAGCCTCATTCTCAGTGAACTTCGGAGGCAAGTATGGTCCAGGAAGCGCGCCAGGCAAGCTGGGATCGTCTGGTAATGTCCACTGCAATAATGCGTGCGGAAGTACATTGGGGCGCTGCAAGTTAACAATCAGTTGAGTACCTCCGGTGGCTTCTACCGAATCAAAGATTGCTGCCCAAGACGGATCATATTGAGGTGAATCTGGTGTCGCTTTATCGACCAGAATTTGTGCAAGTCCGAACGCATTGAGCGACTTTTGAATTTTGGGATCGATGGTCAAGATCAATTGCTTACGATCATCGCTAAGCACGTACGAAGAACCCAAGGCAAACGAATAATTGCCGCCTTCATTGCCAGTGGCGCGAAATTGAAACAGAGGCTGAAACGACAAACCACCAGCTCGTCGACCGGCCCAATCCATCAAGCTACTGGGATCGATCTTTTCCCCACAGCGTTGCATCACACCAACGCGAACTAGCGGATAAACACGATTGATCTCCTCCAATAGCTTTTTGCTTTCCTCCAACTGGGGAAACATACTGATACTGACCGATGCAGCTCGCTGTGCATCGCGATATCGTTTAGCTTTGAAGAACTCCTCCGCCTCAGATTGTTTGGCCCTCGCTTGGTTCTCGATCTTTTGCTTCCACTCTTTAACGACATCGATATCACCATACGTGTCCATCAACCGCGTCAAAAGAGCTTTTGCCGACGCCAAATCGCCTTTCTTTTCGTAATCTTCCACGAGCGTCCTAGCCACCCGGTTCATCGCCGCCATCACATCCTTTTCTCGGAAGGTGGGAGCTATGCGTCGCAGCTCTTCAAGTGCCGACAACATTTGTGCGAACTGCCCGCCCTGGAAGCTCATCGTCAGGCTGCGCCACAAAAAATCTTGCCGCAACTCCTTTAGTCGCGGATAGTTCGGGTAGGCTCGCATCATGAAGCTAAGATTTTGAAACGCGCCGATAAAGTCCTTTTCTTCAAGCCTTGTTTGGGCCTCTCGCATGATCATGTCTTCGAACAATTCAATCTTAGCGATCGACTTCCAAGCGATCTCGTACTTTCGCTCGGGAAACTTCATCAAGACGACTTGGATTCTTTCAGCCGGTTGCGGGTCCTTCGGAATGACTCGACCGGGGAAAGGGATGAGCATTACCTTAAACTCTCCACCTCCGGCCTCGTCAGTAAGGTGAATGAGATCAAAGGGGCGTTGATCGATCAACGGACCATCCTCGACTAACATTTCGTCCTGAGCGATACATGGACCAGCCGACAAAGTACTGGCGAGTGCAACTGCAAAGGCTACAAGCACCATTAGTTTTTTAAGGCATGTACGAAGTCCAGCGTGGTCCATTACTGTTGGCCTCCAACTGCTTTGGCTGTTGGGATTGTGGTCACCAGAATGGCACCCTCGTCTGTTCCCAGTAAGACTCTTCCGTCGACAACCATTGGCGCGGTGCTAAGTGGTTGGCCAAGCTCAGAACTTCCTAGGATTTCACCGCTGCTGCTATCGATGCTCCAAAGATTGCCTGCCCGAGTGGAAATCAGGAAGTTGGATCCCACCATCACGGGTTCACCAACAATCTGCGAATTCGGAAATTCAATAGTCCACTTGGCTTTTCCGTCACTATCGATGCCTAGCAACTTTTGATTGGTTTGCACCAACCCTACTTCGGCTCCTCCGAACGGACCTGCAACTAACTTGCCTTCAAGGATGCTACCTTTGCTCTCCGCTAAACTGGTTGAATCAAACACCAATATCTCATCGGCCGAACCACCAGCTTGTACGGCGACAACCTTGGTTCCAACAACAGCCAATGGTCCGATGAGGTTATTTTCAACAGCCGCGTCAGAAATTTGTCGCAAACTGTCTTTGGTATCCAGTCTGACAATTCTCTTGAGATCGCTGGCAATCACGATCGAGCGTGATTCGGCCAAGTATACAGGCTTGTTCCATAGTACCTTGGCATTGGGCTTCAGTGCGGGTTGGTACGGCGCACCGATTAAGCTACCCGTAGTTGGGTCAAACATGACCAGTTGGCCATTGTCCAGTCCAACGACCAGTTTGTCGCCTGCCAGCACAGCCTCAGAGGTCGGCGAGGCTGATCCAAAAGCAACATTCAAAAGCCTGAGCGGAGAGGTTCCCTCGTTATAGAGCGCGAACTCTTTCGCGTTCGAACGATTCAACAAGATTGCCTGCGTGGGACTCAACCAAGTAGGATTCGCAAACCAACGCATACCTGCCGATTGGCTGGCCGAAGCATCTGCCTTAGTGATCAACGGTTTGTTGGTAACTGAGAAATAGTTGCCACTGGATGTGATTGCCCCAAATCCCTTCTGCTGCTTCTTGACAATGACTGACACGGGTTCAGCAAGATCCAGCTTCCAATATTCCTGCCGATCCGCAGCGCCAATGGCAGTGATGCGAACACCTTGATTGCCTCGAAGTCGTCGAGCGTGGATCAAGGTCTTACCAAAGAGTTGAAGTGGCGCGACGAATTGGTCACCTTCATTTTCGCTCCAGTCTCGCTTAAAAGTTCCTGTGGATACCACCAAATCAAACCGAGCCAATCGGCCTTCGGCCAACCAAATCGAATTTTGATTGAAGGCCGTCCAGGTAAGCTTAGGAGTGTCCAGGTTTTTTGGAATCCTGGCCATCACTGTCACTTTGTCCTTCTCATTGTTGCTTTCGACATCAAGGGCAAGCGTGGTTCCCAAATCGCTTTGTACCAAAACGCGAGTGCGATCAATCGTCGGTTTTGCAATTACGCTACCCTCTATCGCTATCGCATTTTGAACGGACTTCATTCCTTCATTGGCAGGCTGAAGGATTCGAATTCTAGCCGCATCGTTACTAATGTTCTCAATGACGAACAGGAGGCCTTGAACCAATACTGGTTGAACCATAATTCCACCTTGTCGATGACCTAGGTAGAAAACCTCAGCGCAGGCTCCGCTTTGTCTATCGATCAGATAGATGTTGGAGTGATCCGCTGGCTGATAGATGTGCTTCTTGCCGGCAACTACACAGGGGCTTACGCTGACGGACTGAGGCAATTGTTTGACCCATTTCGTCTGCCCAGTACCTGCATCCAAGCTGTAGATTTTGCCCGAGTAGGTTGAAACGAAGAGATCTTCTCTTTCAATCACGGGACTCAATATGGGCTCAGCAAAATCAAGACTCCATTTGCTCGCACCTGACTCGCCTGCCATGCGATGAAGTCTACCTGCTTCTGCTTCGGCAACCAGAACATCCGAATTTGGCGAGTCATCCATCCGCACGGGATAGGAATCCAGCCCAATACCAACGTATTTATTCCAAAGCACTTCGCCGTTGGAAGCATTGATAGCGTAGACCGAACCCTTAACCTTGAAGTACACAACCGTGCCTTCAAGATCAGTAACCGATTTTTCATCGCGATGAGCGAACACAAACGACTTGACTGCATCGGGCGATGGTTCGCTGAGTATCTTGGCAGTACTGTCTGAGTCTTTCACTAGGCCCCGTTGCGTTTCGGAAGCTTGTCGAACTCGCTTTACCAATTCAGCATTGGCCTCAAGAAGCGGATACTGATTGATAAGTTGCTTTCGAACGTCATAGGCTTTTTGAACCTCTTTCTCTTCTAGCAACTGATCAATCTGCTTGAGCGCGACCACCAGTTCATCGTCACGCCGAATCTCTCTTTGGATACGCGCGCGGCTTTCCTCGATCTTAAGAAGCGCTGGACCTTGTTGAGTTCTTTGATTGGCACCGACGAACTTGGAATCGTTGATCATGGCCATCAACTTATCCATTTCGGTCATCAGCTCTTTTCTTTGATCGGAGTCTTTTGTGTTGTCCATGCGAGAGGCGAATTTTTCTGCAAGGCTGACTAAGGCACCCGCCAAATCGGCTTGTTGATCGGCTAGACCAGGTTCATCAACAATCGTGGGCAGTTGCGCTTCGGCGGTCTTTAGCGCTGTGATTGGCGTAGACCCTTCGACATCCTTTCGGATCGACGCCAAGACTGCGCGAATTCTCGCAAACGAAGCCTTTTCGTGACTCTTCCAACTATTGGCAAAAGTCTGATAGGAGCTTTTTGCTGCATCGTACTGACGTTGCTCATAAGTTTCATCCGCAAGCTTAATCGCGTCTTCAGCGCTATCCTTGCGCATCCAGTTCAACAAGAAGAAGCCGGCAACGCAGACAATTCCCAGGATGACGGCCACTCCCAAGATACGAAACGAGTCCCAGGGGTTGGGGCCTGCTTGAGCAATCGAGGCCTTGCCTGAAGAAGTACTTTTGGTCCTCGATGAACTGCGAGCTGGCGGGCGGGAATCGAAACTAAACGCGGACGCTGGCTCACCTTCGACGGCTTCGACTACCTCGACAACGGATTCTACTACATCGATGACTGGCACAGCGTCGTCGATAACATCCACCGCTTCGACCCCAACCACTTCATCGTCGACAAGAACTTCTGCGGTGTTAGTCGATGGGGCTAAGCCAAGTTCGTCCTCAGTAGCCTTGGCACTGCCACTTGTTGTCGTGGCGGGGCGATCTGTGGCTAGTTCGGCAACCAATCTTGTAGCTTGAAACTTGGTCAAGTGTCCATTATCAACCAGCAGTTTGGCAATCAGCTCCGGCGAGAGCTTAACCTTGCTCTCCGCAACTTGTCTACGTAGTTCGATGATTACATCGTCCGACAACAACTGCTTGGATTCGAGAAGTTCAATAAACTTGATCGCAAGAGGTTGCATCAAAGCTTTCCTGGAGATATCGAGAGATTCAACAGCATATTGCAGTATAAAACAGTTCGCATCAGTGCTTTAGTAACTATGAATTGGCCGTAGGTAACGGAGAACTACTGCTGAGCGGATTGAACTTAACCCACTTCGTTACAGATAAGCAACGTCGCAGTATCGTTGTCAGATTCCAAGCACAATGACTTAGCTGACGATCCAATTCATGCATTCAAGACAAGCGATTCATCATGGATCATCGGACCTCCGTGGGAACTTGTTACGGTGCTAGACGTTGACCGCCTAGTGTGCCATGTACATTCCCGAATGACTGTCTTTTGACCCTCTTTAGATGATAACTAGCATTCAACCCGAGTGCAGCCACGCGATTAGGTTGGGAGTCTGATTTGAGCAAAAATCTAGAAACCTTCAGGTCTATCTCGAAGGAGCTCGATAGTACTGCTCGATCACGACAAACTCGAAACCACTGCTTGTGGGACGAGATTCGAAAATGGTCTTAGCGATTTCCTTGACCGACTTCTTGCCTTTACTTTCCCAATACGCTTTTTCAGCTAAGGCCATTGTGTTCTCCAAGTCCTTGGGGATGTACTTGATGATCAGTCGACCTTGAGTACGAACCCCAGCTTGACCTAACAACTGTGTGTCATACTGTCGTAGAGGGCCATCGGTACGCCACATGAAGAACAGGCGTTGCTTTTTGTTTTCCTCTTCAACTGTACCGCTCCTTTTCTTGGGGGAACCGGAGAAGCCACTAGCGTAATCCACTGAGGCTATGTTTCCCCCTACGCATGCAAGCTCGATCTTGAAGAAGT
>CAYWNG010000290.1:0-1242 GCA_964458685.1 uncultured Pirellulaceae bacterium | reverse complement strand
GTCAAGTTGGTCAGCATATGGCTTGAGCCCCTTGGCTTGAAACTTAAGTTCCCATCGTTCGAATCGAGGCACGATATCGTCGCCTTCGCCCAGCGGTCCAGGTGGTCGACTATCTCCCTTGCCATTCTTGCCAGTAGCGGAGACATCGGAGTCCGAGCTTACGGAATCGATAGATGCGGCGACCGTCGAAGCTACGTCGGAAACTGCTTCGAGCGATTTTTCAAGCGTAGGTTCTGAAAGCACCTCAGCCTCTTCCGATCCAGGCGGATCTATATCACGTTCGAAACCGGCTGCGTGATCACCACGACCGGCTATATTCTCTGTCAAAATACCAGCCGGCGGACGTTCAAAAGTGAACTTTGTCGTTACCCAAAAGATGAATAGCACAAGGACCAAACCGCCGACAATGATCAGTAACGCCATCAAGAAACTGGCGACTGTGTCCACCTTTTGCGTTTGCCTGGTTACATCGTCGCGAACCTGTCGAGTGGATGCCATGCTCAATTGAATTACTCCGATTCCTTAATGCGTCTACGAACTGAAGCGGTTTGGCTTACGTCACACACTACGCTTGTGCTATTTCACCTATCCAAGAACACAAAGTCTGGCTTTATTCCGAGGTACCAATTCTTCCAGTAGCTAATTGCTGCCGAGCGCTGTTGGTCCTTAGGATTTGCCTCGCGGATGTAGACCGTATCCAATCGTCGGCTCAGCAGACGCAAGCTCTCCTCGGCTAACTTGGGAACGAAAGGATCTGTATCGGAGAGTGCGTAAATCAAATCGGGCACAACAGAAAGATCTTCGCTGCGACCAAGTAATCGCGCAGATAAACGTCGCGCGACCGCATTCTGACTGTCGAGCAATCGCGATAGTCGCGCCACTTGTTGCGTCCGTTCGGCAGGATCTTTGCTGAGCGCCATGTTGTTGGCGAGCATGCCTTCGCCAACGTAGTTCTTTTCGTCTTCCATCAGACTCAGCAAGTTTTCAACAGATGTGTCTTTATTGCTGACGATCTTGTCGCCAACCATGCGGATACTAGAAACATCTTTAGGAAGTTCATATCCGCCGAACGTAACCCCTTCGTCCAACTTGCCGATTGCTTTCTGAGTACTGCGAATCAGAAATAGCAGTGCGAAGCAAGTATCAATGTGAGCAGTCGCAGCAGTACCATTTTTCCAAGAGCCATCCGGGCTCTGCGTACGCATAAACTCCTCAACACCTTGATGGTACCAAGCTGGGTTT
>CAYWNG010000289.1:0-8142 GCA_964458685.1 uncultured Pirellulaceae bacterium | reverse complement strand
AACTTCGATCACACGACCTAAAAAATGCGGCATAAAAATGCTTCACAGCGTTGCCTTTCAGGGCGTACCGGCTCGATCGTATCGCTTTCCCAGGGCGGCGCTTCGCTCTGCCCTGGGCTGTTTTATTGAGGCCCTTCAGGCCAGAAAAATGAGACTTTCGACACTGCCTTCCTTATGGGGTTAAGCCAATTCAATCCAGCCCCAGCGCTCCGGTAGCGATTGCCTGACGCCGCTGATTGGCATCCATCTTGCAACCACTCAGGTCAACTAAATAAAAATCCACGTCGTCAATGTTCGCCCCCGTCAGGTCGCAATCCAGCAAAACCGCGCGTCGTATCTGTTCCTTCTCCTTGAAGTACTGCTCCTCCAGTACATCCGTGTAGAAGCCGGTTCTTGTTCCATGCGATGGATAAGGACTACCAACTAGGCCACAGCGAGTGGAGCCGAAATGAAAGATAACGCCACGCAAATCTGCGCCGCGTAGATCGCAGTTGCTCCAATGGATTTCAGCCAGCCTTGCCTGATAAAAAGTACAAAAGTTCATTGCGCAGTTGGATAACTTTGACCCAGTCCACAATGATCCGCTCAAATAGCTGTTTAAAACCCGCATGAACGCAATTTGTGCGTCTTCAAAATCGGTGCCATTCATTTGGCAATCAGTGAAAACCGATTCGTCCAGAATGGCATCTCCTAATCTGCAGCCGACGAAAATGCACTTGTCTGCTCGTGCCCGTATCAGTTTCGTTTGCTCAAAGCGACAGTTACGAAAACCAGATTCCGTTAGCTTAGCTTCCGTCAAGTCTGCATCTTGGAATCTTGCTTCCTGAGTCTTGAACTGTCGCCAATCGGTTGAAGTAAGGTTCGCGCTGGAGAAGTTGCAGTTAAAGCTCGAGCCATTAATCCAATGACTACTCGATAGATCGGATTCCGTGAAGCTGCAGGCTATAAACTGCATCTTGTCCATGTTCGAGCCGCGGAGGCTGGATTCTGAAAAATTACAGTGTCCCAAATCGGACTTGTAGAATTTGCTGCGATCGAGATTGCTAGCCTGAAAGTTGCAGCTCGACAATCTCGATTGCTTGAACTCGACCTCCAACCAATCGGCTTGATCAAACTGAGCTTGCAGGAGCATAGTCCTGTAGAAATGCATGGGCTGCCATCCATTTCTACAGTGGTGCAGAATTGAGCAGGCCATCGCATTGGTATCGTCCGTGCAGCAACTTTTCACGAACTTTAGGATTTCCGGATCGCCAGCGACTTTCTTGGCAACTTCGAGAATCACTTCGCGTGCGAGCGAACTCTTCAGCGGTGTCTTGGAGAACCGTCGAAGTTGTTCTACAACGACTTCCGCTATTAAGCGAGTCTGAATCGAGGAGATAGAAAGCAGCGACCAGAGTTTTGTAGATTGTTTGGCAGACTGCTTTTTCAATTGCTCAAGTATTCTTAACTTCGCGTCAATGGTTGTCGAGCCGCAACGCTCGAACTCGCGCTGAAGATTCGCCCAGAGTAGTTCATCAACACTCGCGAACTCTCGCTCGATCATTTCGTTAAGCAGAGGAATCCAGATTCGCAGATCGCATCCAATCTCTGAGAAGTGTTCCCCTCGAAGTCGCGCGATCACGCTGCCACAACGGTCAGGGCGAATGTCAAGAAGGTAGCGAATCACATCGTCGCGATCCAGCGGTGCGAGTTTCAACTGGACCTGCTGGATCGTATAGCTAACATCTGCATTGATTCCAATTGAAGTCGGGTTTCCGAACGGCTCGTCCTGGAACCACTTCAATTTCGGGTTTGTACCAAAGTGATGCCTTGCCCAGGCGATTGCCAACTCTGCGGATTCTCCAAGAATGATTACTTTCGTGGGGCGCTTCGCGTCGAGCAATGACTCGATAGCTTCGCCTAGTCGTAGGCCTGTATGGCCTCGAAATTCGTTGACTCGAGGTTCGAAATAAAGACTTGGCGATAGGCTGGAACTCATGCTTTTGCCCCATTGGAAGTCTGTTCATCGTAACGTTCAGAAATCGGGGAAGCAAGAAAATTCGTTCTTGAGAAAGTCGCTACCTAGGCGACTCCAGGCCAACTGTATTTACGCTGACAACTGTGTATTTAGTTGCCGATCCGTTACTGGGCTGAGGATCGGTGAAGGTCATCTTGGCCAAGGGTTGCAGCGGTGTATCGCTGTAGGAAAGACCTTGGAATAGAGGTCTGCCATGAGGATTTTGTCCTTTTTCTGGGATGGTGGCGATGAGCTGTCCGTCGCGGTAGACCAAGAACTTGGCGAGTCCACTTTCTAGGTCGGCTCGAGCTGACCAGCTCAAGCTTCCGTCCTTCACTACAAGATCGCTTGGAGCTGGCGGAGGCGTTTTGTCTTGAATCTCGGTATCGGTGCTGTATTGTTTCCACGCTTGAGCGATCGACTCAGAGGGCAGCCAGGATGCCTCGAGCTTATCGCCTTGCCACGTCTCGGCTGAATCAATTTCGATCTTTGCGTGATCAGCAAGCCATGCGGGTTGATCCGATAAATCGCGAAGCTTGCCAGATGTATCGCCAAGCCTAAGCGTCATGCAGGCGTCCAGCCAGGGAATGGCCAGATAGCGTTGGTTACCACAGTCGTGACTTGACTTGGGATCGATTGCCACACCGATCAAGCCGCCCTTGGAGCGGATCGATCGAAAGAACTTTTCGTTGGCCGGCCAAACGCCTGCGAAGTTGGCTTCCTTAACTGAATAACCTTCTTTAGTTCCAAGATTACAAATCATCGGAACTGCCAGCGCGGCTTCTGGCATTTGGTGCGCGCGAATTCGAGTCTGCGAGGGATCGTCAGTTAGCAACGGCACTCCCGAACGCAACCAAGCCGCGATGACTCGTTCGGGATAGAGCATGACCATGCCGCCGACCCAATGACCACCACCACTATGTCCCCATAAAGCCCATGGAACCGTAGAAAGTTCGGGATGCGCAGATGCACTTCCAAGATCTTCTAAGCATTTGAGAAACGCCGCTGCGGAACCGTTGCGCGGGTCGCACCACAACTGACAATCGGCCGCTTGCGGTTGCTCGTAAGCCGGTGCGAGCAACGCACAATCATGTTTTGCCGCCAGAGCTTGCCAATGAAGGTCGAACGCACCGGTTAAGCCCGACTTACATGAACCTTCTCCGCAACCGTGTTGATGCACCACGACACCGCGAAGCTGCTTCACATCCGGAGGAATCCAAATCGTATAGTTCACCGCAAAGGAAAGCTCACCGGGCTTGGTCGATGCTTCGTAACGAACGCGATAGTATGGTGGTTTCGCTTCCGGAAACACATCGTAGGGAGCCGTCTGCGCGAAACCAGATTGAGTCGTTAGCAGAAAAAGTAGTGTCAGCAACAAATGGCGAAATGCGTGTAGCATCATGGTGGGACTCTCCAATTTGTAGGGTGTGGTTGAGGTACGAAACCCACCATCTTCTTGCCGTCTTCTCGCCGTCTTCTGTCATCTCATCGCGAAACCCACCGGAACGGTAACCCACGATTACTGGACTTCAATACCAGCTTGTTTCATGAGAATGACTAAGCCAAGCATCATCATGCTAAATGAGTTCAACATCATGTGGATCAGGATGCAGGGCCAAATCGAGTGTGTTTGGCGATAGATCCAACCTAGAAAGATACCAAGAAACGACAGCGGAATGAAGCTGACGCCATACCCGTAGTGCATGACTCCGAAGAGAACGCCTGCAATAATCGATGGCCAAAACGGTGGGCGGATTGCGTTTTCAGGCACTGGGACTTCCGGGGTATTTTCGACAGTATTGAGCGTTGCGCTGGGTTGATAGATGCCGCTGATCGTTGGCAACATTTCCGATGGTATCGTTGGCTCGGTCGTCGCGGCAGGCGAAGTTGGCTCTGCTTGAACTCGAACTGTGTCGTTTGCAATAGGCCCTGAGTAGTCGTTCAGCGTTACATTGGCCGGAGTGGCCATGGTCGGAGTAGCCATGGACTGCGTGGACATGTTTGGAGTAGCGATCCTTGCAGAAGCTCCGTCAAACGCTGTCGCAGCATACTTGGGAGAACTACTTGCTTCCCCACCCACAATCGTTTCAGCCAAACTGCGAAACGGAATCGATTGCAGCCAGCCTTGCAGTACCACACGGAAGAGAAACTCTTCGACGATGGGTGCCACGATAGCTGCGGCAAACACGGCCATCAAGTACTTTGGAAACGTCGCCGATTCGACCGCCGAATCGATCAAGGGATGTTCGTACTTGCTTTGCGAAAGCGACGAGACTACTCCCATCACGATGTACATGAGTGGAATCACTGTCAAGCCGCCAATCAATCCAACGGCTAATGTCTTGCCGCGAATGGGGCCAAACCCAACATGTTCGGCGTTGGTGTTGTAACGCACACAGATCCACAGCGTTCCAAGCACGACTGTGATCAAGCTACCAATACTGGCTGCGCCCGCAAGCTCCAGAGTTGCGCTGGACGCTTTTGTTACTCCAAGCATCAATGCTGCCACGTTGGCCATGATCATATTCAAAGTGATCCAACCGACCGCAATGAAAAAGACTTCAACAAAGGACCATCGCCGCGGCTCCCATGGAAGTGTCATGGGGAGTATGGGCTTGCCATTGTTGCGACGATAAAAGACGAATGCCCAACTCGCAAAGAAACCACCAGCGGCGACCAGGATGACTGCGAATACGAAGGTCATATAGAAGGCGAGCAGCGGATTCTGCTGAAGAACTTCAGTAGTAAGCTGGTTGGCGTCGGCTTGCATGAACTGATCGATGGCTAAAGAGAGACGCGAGAAATTGAACTGACGAGTTCGACTTAAGCTTGCTTGTTCAGTTGTACAACTTTGACCACGTAATCAAAGCCGCTGGCAACAGTGCTGATTACCGCCAACCACAGCAGAATTGTAGTGGCCATCGAAAGCCAAGTTTGAGTCGTCCCATACAACAGTAGTAGCAGGCTGGAAACGATCGCCGCGCACTGAAACAGCATCTTCCATTTGCCGAGCCAACGAGCCGAGAAATCGCCGCCCTTTCCTTCCACCATCGCTCGAAGGCTAGTAATCAGCAGTTCGCGTCCGATGATGACTGTGACCATCCATGCAGGGACTTTACTTCCTGTCGCTCCGACCAAGGCCACCAAAGCGGCTGTAATGATGATCTTGTCGACAAAGGGATCGAGCACGCGACCTAACTTGGTGACTTGACCGTAACGCCTGGCCCACCAACCGTCGACGAAATCTGTCGAGGCAGCGATGATGAAAATGATCATCGCTGCTAAGAAGAACTTCCATTCAATCAAGAATCCAACTAAGACTGCCAGGATGAGCCGAGCCATCGACAGGCTGTTGGGCACGTTCCAAACCGAGCCACCTTTCTGCGAGTTCGCTGGTTGATTTTCATCCATGGCAAAACATCCCAATCCAGCTAGTTATCTCGGAGAACCGACGGCCGCAGCGACTAAATCGTAGTCTCGGCATCCCACGATCTCAGCAGGTACAATCGCACCTTCATAGAGCGGCGTTCGTGGCGATCCAGTGAGATAGACTACTGCATCTACGTCAGGAGCGTCAGCATGGCTACGAGCCAGCCAAACATTCTTTTCGCGATCGATCTCTTTATCGATAATCAGCTCAACTGCGCGACCGATTTGATTCTTAGCCCATTGGAAGGCGACGCGTTGCTGAGCTTCCATCAGTTGTTGTTGCCGAGCAAGCTTCACATCGTCGGGCAGATGTCCAGTCAGCTTTGCCGCTGGTGTATCGTGCTCTAGAGAGTAGGTGAAGACGCCAGCACGCTCGAATTTAGCCTCGTTGATAAAGGCTTCCAATTCGTCGACATGCTCTTGCGTTTCTCCAGGAAAACCCGTGATGAACGTGGTCCGAATGACTAAGTTGTCGATACGATCACGCATCTTGGCCACAAGCTCGCGCGTCGAATCAGGAGTGACTCGCCGCGACATGCGTCGCAACATTTCACCATTGATATGCTGCAATGGCATATCGACGTAAGGAAGGATCTTCGGTGTATCCGCCATGACATTCAGCAAATGATCGTCGATGTACATCGGGTAGTAGTACATCAAGCGAATCCACTCGATGCCTTCGATCGGGCTCAAGCGTTGCAGCAACTCAGCCAAACGACTTTCACCGTAGATATCGCGACCGTAGTAAGTTGTATCTTGAGCGACGATGATCAACTCGCGCGCACCCGACTGAGCCAATTGAGTCGCTTCAGCGATGATGTCTTCGATCGGCTTACTTGCATGCTTGCCGCGCATTTTGGGAATCGCGCAGAAGGTACACAATCGGTCGCAGCCTTCGGAGATCTTCAGATAGGCGAAGTGCTTGGGCGTAATTCGCAAGCGGTTCGAATCGTCCAAGGCGCGAATCGGAGCGGGGCGAAACAGCGTACGCTGCTCTTCCAGGCCATCAACGATCTGCGAAGCCATCTTGGTAATGTCGTCGCGAGAAAAGACTCCGACCAGCGAGTCGATTTCGGGACGGGCTTCGAGTAGTGCTTCGCGTTCGCGTTCCGCTAGACAACCCGAGACGATCACGCCGCGGATCTTGCCCTGCTTTTTCAGCTCGAGCATTTGATCGATGGTGTCCAACGACTCCTTGCGAGCTCGATCGATGAAGCCGCATGTATTGATGACGACAAAATCGCTTTGAGCGGGATCTTGGACTAGCTGGTAGCCATCGCTGTGCAACAATCCCAGCATGCGTTCGCTGTCGACTGTGTTCTTCGGGCATCCCAAGCTGATGAATGCGTAACGACCCCGGGCGCCTCCTTCAACTGTAGGAGGCGTTGGGCTGGACTGAGTGGATTCGACAATCGGCAACTGGATCGACATAACAACCGTATGAGGGGTTCAAAATTTGAAACGGGTATTATAGCCGACCTAGGTTAGTTGACGATGGTAAATTTCCCTGCGAATTTGTTGACAATCTCGGGATTTTGCTACGGGACGCGCAGGAAGTCGACGATCGGGAATTCCCGCTGGACGATCACCTCGGCTTGCTGGGGTTGCTGCAAGTCGGCCACGCGGTAGATTCGGCCTCGACCATCGGCGGCCAGAATCGAGTTGCTCGACTCGAAGCGAATCGAGCTGATTGGGAATGGCACCGTCGCGATCAGCGTCGGAATCGAGTTGTCCAGACGATAGATCTTGGCAGGCGTCTTGGCTGTCGCAACGAAGATCTGTCCGCCGCGCACATCGAAGGCACCCCACCAATCTCGCTCGACCAACGACTGCGAGAATGTTAGTACTGTTTCAACTTGTCCATCGACGGCGCGACGACGGTAGATGAATCCATCGGGAAGTGGATTATCATTCTGAGGCGTCTCCAAGCCGCTCCAATACAAGTCGCCGTTTTCATCGGTACGTACTTGTCGAGCCAGATAGCCGCCTTGATGCAGCTCGCCTTCTCCGCCAGGTCCAAGCGTCATGATGCTTCGATCAAGTCCGCTCACGAAAGCGATCGAGCCGTCATTCTGCGACGTCAGACTTTGGATCTTGGCAACCAGTCGATCGTTCAGCGGTCCACGCTGCCAAACGTGAGTCGTATTGTTTCCACGTATTGAAATTAGTTTTCCAGGCCATGCGTTTTGATCTACGACCAGGAAGTTCTGCGCCGATACGGAAGCGCTTAGGAAGATTAGCAGAGTGGCAGTTAGGCTGAGAAGTCGATTCATGATGGTGCTCCACGAGTTCCTTGGAAGGTCCAGGGCAATGGCAGTTCGCTAATTGAAGTTCGCTGCAAGAAAGGTGATTCGCAGTTAGGCTTAACGCGACGATGAATCGACAACGGCTTGCAAGTACAGATGGTAGGGACTGTATCAGTTATGCAAGCCGTCAATCCGACTATCGTGCAATGGAAAGCCTATCTCACAAATCACTAGCGAGTCGGACTGATCCGTAGGGACAAACAGAAAAGTCAAATGCAAGCAGTTTTTGATAAGTGGCGAATAGTTGTGTCGCTACCCAGACCAGCCGAAATGCCGTTAGGCTTCGGTTTCTTAGAGTTAGCACTTCGGCCGATTCTAGTTTTGACGTCCGTAGTGAACCACTTCGGACAAGAAAGGAAACCGGACGCTAACGAGAGCGTCCCGCTTAGGAATACTAGCCGCCAGCCGTTA
>CAYWNG010000288.1:0-8147 GCA_964458685.1 uncultured Pirellulaceae bacterium | reverse complement strand
GAAAACGATGATTTCGTACTCAACCGCTTTGCTTCTAACGCTAGGAATCGAATGCCTCGTCGTCGCTTTTGTCAGACTAGTCATCGACAAGGTTCATCAACGTTCAGTTGGCCCATCGAGCAATCCTAGAATCAGTTTCCTGCAATGGATGGTCGTTGCCTTCGCCGTGAACTTGCTCAGCCACCCTATAGCCTGGACCGTGGTATCAACAGAAGTACTGAACTTTTACTGGGTCGAACTTATCGTTATGGCGTTAGAAGCGGCCATCTATCGAGTCCTTCTTGTCGATTCGAACGCAAAAGCCATCACGCTCAGCTTGGCTGCAAACATCGCATCGATGTGCGTTGGGTTCGCGATAAGTTAGTTGTATTTCATAAAATTCTTGACTCCAAAGGTCGACAGCAGTAGAACATTTTGAATAGCCAACGATCTTCCGCTTACAAGCAGAGGATTCGATAGAGAGGTTTAGGATAATGCTGTCGGATTTAGTGCGAAGACAACCTCCAAAACCGGAGTATGCTGAAAGGCTAACTACTCAAGAGGAGTTGAAGCGGTTGAGAAGTGACTCAAGTCTACTTGAGCAATGTTATAGCAGTGAATCGAGCATTGCAATGGATGGTCGTTGCCTTCGCCGTGAACTTGCTCAGCCACCCTATAGCCTGGACCGTGGTATCAACAGAAGTACTGAACTTTTACTGGGTCGAACTTATCGTTATGGCGTTAGAAGCGGCCATCTATCGAGTCCTTCTTGTCGATTCGAACGCAAAAGCCATCACGCTCAGCTTGGCTGCAAACATCGCATCGATGTGCGTTGGGTTCGCGATAAGTTAGTTGTATTTCATAAAATTCTTGACTCCAAAGGTCGACAGCAGTAGAACATTTTGAATAGCCAACGATCTTCCGCTTACAAGCAGAGGATTCGATAGAGAGGTTTAGGATAATGCTGTCGGATTTAGTGCGAAGACAACCTCCAAAACCGGAGTATGCTGAAAGGCTAACTACTCAAGAGGAGTTGAAGCGGTTGAGAAGCGACGCGGCGTTACTTGAGCAATGTTATAGCAGTGAATCGAGCATTGAGCGAATGAACGCCGCAACTGCAAGCATTCTCAATTTGGTGGCGGGGAGCGAAGCATCGGAAAAAGAGTTTGCGAGAATTTGTGTCTGTTTGGAATCGCATATTGGTCACAGTGATTCGAATGTTCGACGTAAAGCGTTGCTGCTGTCAACTATTTTGCTTGGCTACTTCAGGTCCGATAAGGTGACCTCGATACTTGCAAAATTTGCTTTGGATGAATCGTTCCCCAAAGAAGAGAGAGTCAAGGCAGCCGAAGGAATTTATCTCGCAGATTGGCCCGCTCCAGGGGACAATGAAAGTCTTTTGAAACACGTTCAGCGAATCAGGGATCGCGAGACTCTTGATGTTGAGTACCTGAGGCTATTGGCAGATTCCGTAACTCAGTAGATCTCCTCGGGCAGCTTGTTGATTTAATCTCAACCCGCTGCGTTAGTTTTGAAGTTGCGCAGTCCCTCGCTAACGCAGCGGGTTGTGATGAAGTCAACAGTCCACTAGCCACGGGGTTCTACTTCGTTACTGGGACGGCTGATGATCGCTAGCCCAATACAAGTGATCGCAGCATTGATGATCAGCGATTCGAAGCCAATCTTGTATCCGGCAAAAAGATCGGCGCTGTATAGCTTGAGCAAGTAACTACCGCCAGCCGCAACCAAACACACCAATGGAACCAGCTTTTCATGAACCATTCGTGTCGAGGCGATGCCGAAGGTATACAGCCCCAACAAAGGGCCATACGTAATCGCCGCAATGTCAAAGAGCGTATTAATGATCGTCTGGTCTTGTCGCCAATAGAACCATAGGACCATGCAAAGAAACAGTACCGCGATCACCGAATGCACCGACTTACGAACGCGAATTTGCTTCGCTTCATCCCAGTTGCGTTGTCGAATCCCAAGAATATCGATGCAAAAACTGGCTGTTAGCGCTGTTAGTGCCCCATCAGCGCTGGGGAAAAGTGCACTGATCAAGCCAATGATGAAAACCAAACCAAGCCACGCCGGAAAATGCTGCAAAGCCAGAGTCGGGAATAGCTCGTCAGTCTTCGCAGGCAAGGTCAGTCCTAATGCGCTTGCCTTCAAATGGAGCAAAGCGCCTAAAAGTAGGAACAGAAGATTGGTGGCTAACAGGACGACGCTGAACACGATCACATTCTTCTGAGCTTCTGGCAAAGTCTTGACGCTCAGATTCTTCTGCATCATCTCCTGATCCAAACCCGTCATAGCCACCGTAATGAAGATGCCACTAATGAGCTGTTTGAAAAAGAATTGTTCGCTTTTCCAATCCCAGTTGAAAATGGTCGTCATGCCACTATCGCGCAGTTGTTGGACCGGATTGGATAAACTACCGTCGAACCAAATGTAGATGATGGTTCCGATCAAAGCGGTGAGCATAAACGTGGTCTGCAGCGTATCGGTCCAGACGATTGTTTTGACGCCGCCCCTAAGTGTGTACAGATAGATCATCAGGAGGACAACAACACTGGTTAACCAGAATGGAACGCCGCTGGCCTCTAGCAGGAAACTGTGGATCACAAATAGTACGATATAGATCCGCAGCGTGGCTCCTAGTAGTCGACTGAGCAAGAACAGCGAACTGCCCGTCTTGTAGCTGACCTGACCATATCGTTGCTCAAGGTAGCCATAAATGCTGGTGAGCTGCAACCGGTAGTACAAGGGCAGCAAGACGAAGGCGACGATCCAGTATCCGATGGAAAAGCCGAGAACCATTTGCAGATAGTTCCAAGCTGTGTTCTTCACGTCGCCCGGAACGCTGATAAAGGTCACACCGCTGAGCGACGTACCAACCATTCCAAAGGCCACAAGCCACCAAAGGCTCTTTCGATCCCCTGAGTAATACGCGTGTTCGCCGGCACCCCGCGAGGTGTACCATGCGATGAACAGCAACGCCGCGAAGTAAGCAAAGACTGTCAGTAGCAGCAGACTGGAACTCATGGAAGGCATCAATTAGTGATTACGACTTCGGCCGTGCTTGGACCATCGACAACGCGGCCTCGGCGAATTGATGCAACAGTCTACTCTAAAGATGCTTGTCGGCAAAACTCAAGTAGTGAACCCAATCGGCTGGCAACATGGCGTGTGGACCAGTGCGAATGTGGTAGCCAATGATTCCCGCTTGCAAAGCTTGATCTAGCTCGGGCATCTCAGTTGGTGGCGCATTTCCTCCCATGCCACTGGTCCCCAGCATGCGATAGACTGGATCGGCATGAACGCAAGAAAGGAACTCGCCCTTCGGATCAGCCCATTTGTCTTCGCTCGCGCTGGCGACATAAACGGCTCGTGGTGCCATCAACGCGATCAGTTCGTGATTGTCGATAGGCATCGCAGCTTCGTTTTCGTTGTACTGGCGATGATTCTTGCAGAACCAGTGAGGGAATGAGCGATTGATGCGTCCCACCGTTTCACCGTAAGCTCGACGGCTGAGAGCCGCTCCGCCACATCCCGAATCATTGCTGATCACCATCTTGAAGCGAGGATCGGAGGCTCCCGCCCACAGCGAAGTCTTTCCCAATCGCGAGTGACCGATGACGGCGACTCGCTTTGCATCCACCAGCTCGTCTGTTTGCAGATAGTCTAAAGCTCGGCTCAGACCATAAGCCCAACCTGCGATCGACCCCCAACGCTCGCCTTCGGGAACTTTCTCTGCCCAGTCGCTGAACAAAGGGTGAATGCCATTCTGAAACTGGTCATCGAAGTCTGGATCGATATCGCCGTAGTAGATCACCGCTAATCCATAGCCTCGCGAAACGATTGTCTCTGCAGGCCAATCGCGAGCGTCGATGCCTCGGCTCTTCTCGGTAGCTTGATTATTGACAACCATTCCATCATCTTTACGCTCGCGCATCCAGGACTTGGTAATACGAATCGTGGGATCGCTGTCGAGAGCGTGGTTGCCTTGGAAGTTGAGTCCCAGAAAGGTCGGTGCCTTAGTCTTGCCAACGGGCGTATAGACCAACACGCCCATCGTCAGCGACTTGCCATTGCGAGTCAGCGTCAAGTCGATTTCGCGTCGGACAGCCTTACCGCCGAGCGCTTTGTCCGTTGAGCTTACCAACTTGGACGTGACAGCAATCGGCTCAGGGCTTCGTCCAAAGACGTGCTTAGCGAAGAGGTCCACGATCTCTTCACGCCGCTGCTTCCAAGCTTCAGCATCCTTGACCGGTTTGCCAGACAGATCGATCAGCGGATCAGGCAAAGTGTATTGAGGCACTTTCGATTCGTCGTAGTTGGGTACAAACACAAACTTCTCCTGAGCTCGTACCAAGGATGCGAGTGGCGAGATACAGATTACGAAGAGCAAAGCTTGTAGTGATAAGCGAGTCATAGGTAGGTTCTCGAGGTGGGTTGGGAAGGTCAAATCCCGCAGGCTTGCCCAGTTGTTGAGCAGCGAGACGATAGGTAGTTTGAAGCCTAAGCATCTGCCGGGCAAGAGGACTGTTTTTTTGCTAACCAAATTGAAGGTGCAACAGCACTACTCCCCCTTTGCCACCTAGCGAAATACCGACTTAAGAATGCGTGATTCAAGTGGCTATACGTCCATAGCTGGACGCCTTTGAAAAGTCGATTCTCAATCAAGACTTAATTCAGAACCAGCACGAGTCGATAGTGAGATTAGCACATCAGGTGACATCTCGTAGGCAAGTGCGCATACACTTCCGTCAGCGCGAGCTGAATGCACTACCGAATGCAGACTCCATGGATGAAAGATACCACACTGCTCCAGCGCTACCGCCCTTTTTTGCATTTTATAGGGTCCGGTAGGACAGAAAGCACCTACGTGGGCCGAATCCATTGCATTCAAGTCGCTTGCGCCAACAGTAGAATCCGGTGATCCGATTGCGGAACTGGCATAGCCAGCGTACCACCATCCGAAGTAATGGTCGGAGCTGGGAGGCCGTTCTACAATGGAGATCGTATTGGAAAGACCGTCCGTAACTTCGGCAAACCTCACTTTAGATTGAAAGAAGAATACGCCATCCTTCAATCTAAAGTTGGTTCCGTTTACTCCTACGAAGCTTGTTAGAGCAACGGGAATGCCTCTTGCAACTTGAGACTCAGATACACGCGGATCGGAGGGGCAGCTAAATGCAACCTGAGCGGAATCAAATCGGGAATGAATGTTGTGGTTGAACGGGTTCTTTGAAGCTTCGTATGCCTTCTGGATTTCGTGGTACAGATGATTTTGTTCAAGGTGCGGGAGAAGCTTTACCATCCATGTTTCGTAGGGATGAAGTCCGTCTGGCCCCTCGTTGCCTGCTGGTAAGCGATTCGATTGAGCTTCAAACGAATGCGTTGCCAATGCAAGTTGGCGGAGCCTGTCAGAGCAGACCAGTCGACGTCCTGCTTCCCGGGCGGACTGAACTGCGGGAATGAGTAGGCTAAACATGATTGTCATTATGCCTACAACGACAACCAGTTCTACGAGAGTTATGCCGGGCTTTCGTTTCATGATCTTCCAAGCACCTAAAATGGTGATTCAGTCATACTCAGTTCGACCGTTTGCGAATCAGCAACCCGATCAGAATTAATCCCACTCCTGCGACGATACCCCACGTCCAACTAGGAAGGCGCGAGGGAACTTGGGGTTCGGGTAAACCGAAATCGCTTAAATGCACCCTGCGGACTTCCGCTAATTCAGAACTACTTAATTGATAATTCAAGTCCCACTTATGCACACGACTAGTGCCATTTGATTTCTTCTCCGTAGTTAGTTGTGTCGGCATCAGCAGTTTACCGATTGTTTGCCACCCTTCATACTCATACGTAAAAAAGGATTCGCCTGATTGATTGATCAGCGTCCAGGAAATCAACGTCGGGTGCCAGTGTTGCTGACGGCTAAAGTGGACTTTGATGTTCTTCACGGTGAAGTCATCTTCGTTAATGCTTGCTGGCTTAATGTTGAGGATAGCAATGTCGGTAGCTGGAAACTCCTCTTTCAATATACTACCGGTTGCGCAAAGCGTCTGTAGACCGTCGACACTCGATAGAAGAACAGATGAAAGGAAAGGATTTTCATCAATTAACTGATTTCTTGCTGTTCCATAGTTGCTGTCAGAAAGAAGAGTGAGTGCAGCAAGCTTGACGTCTTTCGAACGAATAGCGAGGGTGAAAATATACTGAGAATTACCGGCAACAACATTCTCAGCGAAATCCTCGTTCACGACCGGGTATCGATGGCTCCAGTAAAAATCGGAATCGCGATTGCCTCCAGTCATATACACCATTGTCGAGTCCGTGACTGTGTTGCGACATGTTAATCTAACTGAGGGCTTCTCAGCCCGAACGTTTGCTACCCAATCGCTCCAGTCCTTCAATACGACTGTTCCAGAAGATTGAGCAAAGGAGGAGGCAAGGCACGTGAACATCAAAACAAGTAGAACCGAAGCGTTTAGCAATCTACACATATTGACCCAATCGGAAACATCGCCACATACGGTTCGTCAAACCAGTGAATCGTTGAAGTTCGAAGGCATGAGGTGAATCGAGATCAGGTCGCGCATAAGAATTGCAAAAAACAACTGATCTCGATTCGCCGATTTGGGCGTAGTTTTCCCGTTGTGGGAACCTAAACCGCAGTTGCGAAAAACGATTCAAATTGGTGTAACACTAGTAGGTGTAACATTTGCATATCTTTGTCGAGCCCGGCTGAAAATCGCAGTGACACTTTACTCCCAAAACTGGGCCTGTGTACGTGCACGGGTTCCCGCCAGTAGTGCACTCAGCCTGGGAAGGATCGCCTGCCTTCGCACTTCTTGCTTCGCAAGGATCGTTGCCATCACAAAATGAATGGGGCGAAGGAGATGCGACGACAGCACCAAAAACAACGGCCCCCTTTAGCATTGCGGTCATGAACAAGCACATGAACCCGAGATTGAAGAGTAGTTTTTGCACTTACAAGTTCCTTTCAAACGAGAAATTTGCACGAACGCGGCGTTGAGAATACAGTCTCAAAAAAATCGCCGCGAATGGGCTTATGAAGCGACATTTCGATCCGCTAACGTGATGGGACCTGTTTTTGTTTAATTAATGGGATCCGCCAATTTGGTATGGGTCAAATCGTTAAGTTATTGGGTATATCGCGATTATTTGACAGTTACTGGCAAGGTTAGTCGTGATAGATCCTCGCCGCGCAAAAACAACTGAACGAATTGATCCTTTGGAACCTTACCTTCTGAATTTGTTTTCACGATAATTGTTAAGGGTACCGTTCCCCTACCGCCGATGGACAGTGGCAGTTGCCCCTCCTTGACCTTGACACACGAGCAAGAGCTCCACGCCACGTCTAGATTTACAGGTCCAGCGCTATGGTTTCGCAGATTGAAGTTCATATAAATAAAATTTGCATCAACGCTTTCTTGTTTTGATGATTCTATGCTGACAATTTGTGGTGATTTCATCGAAACCAAGATGGCTGTGACACCCATCGCCATTATTAAACCGGTGGATAGACTTTTGACGTCGTTGATTGATATACACCAGTCAGGCGGACGCGATCGCCACGCGGAAATCAGTAGCGCCGAGCACAAGAGTAGATCAATCGCCAGTATCAACGCGGGGCTTACGATTACCGCAGAACCAAAACAGCCACAACTATTGCTATCGTTCGCAAGACTAATGACGTTAGCTATTCCAAAGGTTAGAAATGCGATCCCTCCAACAAGCTTTACGAAAAAAAGCTCGCCGTTGATGAGTAAACAGCTGCATAGAGTAAAGAGTACGTACGGAATGATGAAGTCAACCAAGCCACTGCTTTCAACTACCTTTAGATATCCTGACAAAGCGAGCAATGCACAAGCGAGGTAGCAAAACGGGTAGAACAGCAAAGAAGGTCTTGGCTTAGATGTTGGATGTTGGACATGGTTGCGAGCGATCAACACGGTTAACAGGCCAAATCTACCTAAAGTAGTGTATCGCATCCGGTTATCGGAGTCAATAAGGTTTTTCACGCATCAACGGAAGTTGGCAGGTCCAGCTATTTGGGTCGCTGCTGAGTAAATAGATCTTGCGAGCGGCACCAATATTCACCGCCCAATCGAGCTACCGACTTGAGCTTG
>CAYWNG010000287.1:0-8152 GCA_964458685.1 uncultured Pirellulaceae bacterium | reverse complement strand
AATGAGGGTAAGAATATGGAGCTTCTTGGCGGAAGGCGGAAGAAAACAGCCTTAAAAAACAAGATCTCACACGAAGACGTGCCGGATACTAAAGGAAGAACAAATCCGTGTTCCATTCTCCTGCCCTCATTCTTTTGCCTACTGTTCTTGCGCTTTAATTTCAAGTCGCAGGGTCCAGCAAGTATTGTCAGCGCGCGGGAGAGTTCAAGACTCGTGCTTCAGAGGCAAAAGAGCTGCTGAAGTTGTTTACGAAAATCGCTTCTAGAGTACCGACCGGTCAAGCCGGTTGGATTACGAGTTCATGATTAGTGGGAATTAGTGCTGATTAGTGGTAGAAGTTGATCTGCAATCGCTTTGGCAACTGCACTCGATCAGCTATCATGTTGCCCACGCTATTTTAGCTACCTCGCCGAGCGCATTGCCTAAACGCAACGCAGTGACAGGTTACGCCGACCGAAAATAGCCGTCTGCCAATCTTTGAATTGTCATCCGCCGAGCATTTACGCAGCAACTTATGGACGCCCAAAAAGCCTTTGAAAGATTCGAAAAGACCGGTGCGGGCTTGCTCCCAGTGTTTCTACTGGCCGCTTTGGCCATCACAGCGACGCTCTCGGTTGTCAGCCTTTCGAACAAGATTCCCACTGTGCCTTTGGAACTAACCAAGGGCGTGCTCAATCTTGGTCGCTTGGCTTCGTATTCAATCGATCTCAGCGATCATACAAAACTAGCGAGCGAGGATGGAGCCGAATCTGAACGCGATCAGGAAGACAGACGTGAGATCGAGGAGTCGTTGCCAGCGAACGAATTCACCTGGATTGGCAACGTTCAAGACTCTCGCCAACCCAATGCAGTGGGCTTTGTGTTTCTAAGTACAGATCGGACAATCTACGCATACTTTGTTCAGTCAAGCGGATTACAGTTGGCAGGTGACTCGCGCTTCGCGGTATTACTAACATCCAAAACTAAGGATGATCGAACGATTCAAACCAGTAGTTCGCAAATCTTTCATATTGCGACTCCGTGGAGTCAAACACAAGTTGTCAGCATCAGCGGCCACTTGGAGAAGGTCCTTACCAAAGTGTTAGAGACTCATCGTAAGCAGCTTGGTTCGAAGGAGTTTGGTTCGGAGCAGTTGGCTGAACTAGATTCAGACATCGTAGAGTTCGAACGCAATTTGTCGGCTCGGACCGCGTACTGGTTGATTGAGCAAGCGCCGATCAAGAGTTCCGTCGTCGCGGACATCCTTGGTAGCGAGTGGCGCGGGAATAGTCCCACACTAAACGCCTTGTTACTGATCGGCTTCTGCGACACAGCATCGGAAGAGTACGATCACGCTGCGATCAAGGCCTACCTGCAAAAGGTTGGCAGCTCGCTAGATGTTAAGCCAGGGTCTAAGTCTGGGTTCTACGTTTTGCACGCCATGAGCAACGAGCTTCACGTGGCCAAAATGTTCCCTCAGTCAATCAGTCAAGCAGAGATCGATCGTCGGCTTCAGTCCGAATGGCTACCATCGACACTAAAAGATGGAAAAACCGATATGGCGCAGGTCGAACAATTATTGAACGAGCTGACTCAAAGCGATCCGCTGATACTAGTCGGCGAAATTGACAAACCGTTTCGAGCCAAAATCTATCAGCGCTCCAGCACAAAGAACACAGATAGCGCAGAGAACAAAGATGACGCAAGAAACACGGATAGCAACGTTGATGCAAAGGAAATCACCAAGTGACAGATCCCAATCAAATTGCCCTCGAAGCTCTAAGACAAGCCGTTAAGCTGGCTCCAGACAACATCGATCTCGTGGATCATCTGGGAAGGATGCTCCTATCGTTGCTGCGCGCGGGCGAAGCGGCGGATGTCTACAAGTCGGCACTAGAAAAACACGTGGGCAATAGTAAGTTGCAATTGGGTCTCGCGGAGAGCTACTGGCGCAGCAGTCGCACTTCGCACGCTTTGGCAATTGTCGAAACGATGATTCGTGGACGCGATGTGGACCCGCGAGCTTGGCTACTTCACGCTCGTCTGATGCAAGCTGAGGGTGATACGAACAGCGCCAAGGCCAGCTACCGCGAAGCCGTTGATAGCGACCCTGCGTGTGCAGATCCTGAATTGGCTAGCCTTCTTGGTTTGGATACCACGTTCACTAACGACGAATCGCAACAGCCGCAACGAATGACTTGGGATGGTGGTGAGTACGGTAGCGAGGAAGGCGAAGAAAGCGAGGATGAAGAGGTCGCCGAGATCGAACGGCCGACGATTGGCTTTGATGAAGTCGGTGGTATGGATGCAGTTAAGGAAGACATTCGCATCAAGATCATCTATCCCATCCAACACGCCGACATGTTCGCCGCTTATGGCAAAAAAGCTGGTGGAGGTATCCTCCTGTACGGACCGCCGGGCTGCGGAAAGACGTTGCTGGCTCGAGCAACCGCGGGCGAGGTGAAGTCTCGCTTCATGGCTATCGGTATCAATGATGTGTTGGACATGTACATCGGCAACAGCGAACGCAACTTGCACGCGATCTTCGAACAGGCTCGTCGTAATCGACCTTGTGTGCTATTTTTCGACGAAGTGGACGCGCTGGGTGCTAGCAGAAGCGATATGCGCAGAACGGGCGGAAGGCACTTGATCAATCAGTTTCTGGCCGAGCTGGATGGGGCTCAGGCCGATAACGAAGGCTTGCTGTGCCTTGGTGCTACCAACGCGCCGTGGCACTTGGACAATGCCTTCAAGCGACCAGGGCGATTCGATCGAGTGATCTTTGTTCCGCCGCCGGACGAGCCGGCTCGCGCCGAAATTCTGAAGATCGCTCTGAAGGGTAAGCCTCAAGACGGTATCGATTTGCAAAAGGTCGCCGCTCGCTGTACTGATTTTTCAGGAGCCGACTTGCACGCTGTCGTCGATGCAGCCGTTGAAGCCAAGCTGCATGAAGCGCTGAAGACAGGGAAGCCTAAGCCGATCACTACCGCGGATTTGCTCGCCGCGATTAAGACTCGCAAGGCTACGACGCTCGAGTGGTTTGCCACCGCTCGTAATCATGCGCTCTACTCCAACGAAGGCGGAGACTACGATGCAATTCTCAAGTACTTGGGAGTGAAGCGTTAATGCCAAGTCTCAGCCGTGCGCAATTATTGATTCAGCAACAGCGTTACGATCTGGCGGAACGCGAGCTGCGTGGATTGCTTGTCGAAGATCCCGATCAAGCCGAACTGCACAGTCTACTTGCGGTCTGCATGCTTCAGGAGGAGTCTCGTTGGATGGAGGCTACCGAAGAAGCGAAGATTGCAGTCGGACTTGAGCCCGATAGTCCGTTTGTGCATTACATCCTTGGCCGAGTTTACTTGGTTCGCAATCGCTTGGCGGAGGCCCGTGGTGCAGCGGCTGAAGCTATTGGACTGGACCCTTACGATGCAGACTATTTTGGTTTAGTCGCTGAGATTGAGCTCAACGATCGCCAGTGGCAAGCCGCCTTGGACGCAGCGCTTAGCGGTCTGAGTATTGATGCCGAGAACGAGCTATGCAGCAACATTCGATCGATTGCACTAGAGCGACTTGGTAGGTCGAACGAAGCGTTGCAATCCGCTCGTGAGACGCTCAGCCGTTCGCCGGAAAGTTCGCTCTCGCACGTCTCCTTTGGTTGGGCGGCGCTCAACAGCGGCAATTACAAGCAAGCTCAGGAGTCGTTTCGAGAAGCTCTACGATTAGATCCCACGAATGAGCCCGCGCGCGATGGCATGATCTACGCGCTCAACAATCGCAGCTTCATCTTTCGTTTTGTTTACCGATTCTATGCGTGGATCGGGCGGTTTGCCGGAAAGTACCAGTTTGCCATGATCTTTGGCGCGTGGTTGGTGATCCAGTTTTTGTCCAAGCTAGACGATGCTAATCCGGCAATGCGAGTTGTCACACTGCCGATCACATTGGCCTACTTTGTATTTGTGCTGCTCACGTGGATTGCGACCCCGCTGTTCAATACGTTCCTTCGCTTCCATAGCTTCGGGCGACATCTGCTGAATCGAAAAGAGATTTGGGCCTCGAATCTGATGGCAGTTTGTATCATCACGGCCTTCGTTGCCGGAGGCGTTACGATTGCCACATCGGGAGCGACGGGCGTCGGTGTGTTTGGCTATTGGATTTTGATGATGATCCCCGTGGCCGCAACCTTCCAGCAATCCACGCCTAAACGAACCCTCGTGTTTGCCTCGGCGGCGACCATCATCGCTTTGTTGCCCATTTACGGCATCGTGCGATGCTTGATCGAGCAATCGCCCGTGCCGATGAATGGCGCGTTATCGATGTTTGGTTGGTCGCTATTAGGAATTCAAATCGCTGGCGGCTTCGCGGCCAGCATGCCCGTTCGCAATTAAAGTGTGCCACGCCACTCCGTGGCGCTCTTCTCTTTCTTAACAAACACTATGCCTTTTCTTAATTCTTCGCGAGATGATTGCCCGGCGATGCAAAGGGATGCTTCCCTGCTAGAATAATAGTCCTAATGTGAAGCAGATATTCGATGTGTCGAAAGTGAGTGATGAGTAACGAGAACAAGGGCGATTCGAGCAATGATCTTGCGGCGCTCAAGGCGCTGAGCGATGTGACTAGTCAAATTCGAAAGGAATTGGCCCGAGTCATCGTTGGCCAGGAACAGGTCATCGATCAGCTTTTAGTTACGTTATTGGCTGGCGGACACGCTCTTCTAGTCGGCGTTCCTGGACTAGCAAAAACACTTTTGATTTCAAGTCTAGCCAAGTCGTTACAACTTCAGTTCAGCCGCATCCAGTTCACGCCTGACCTAATGCCTGCGGACATTACTGGTACGGAAGTCATCCAAGAAGATCGCTCGACGGGCTCGCGAAGTTTTCGTTTCATTCCTGGGCCAGTCTTCGCTAATGTGATTTTGGCAGACGAGATCAATCGTACTCCGCCCAAGACACAAGCCGCGTTGCTTGAAGCGATGCAAGAGCGCCAGGTTACCGCGGGCGGACGAAGGCATGCACTGCCTACTCCTTTTTTTGTGTTGGCAACTCAAAACCCGATCGAACAAGAGGGAACTTATCCGCTTCCCGAAGCTCAGCTCGATCGATTCATGTTCAACATTACTGTGGACTATCCCGATCAAGCCGATGAGCTTGAAATCGTTCTTCGGACGACGAGCGATACTACTGTTGAGATCACTCCCGCGCTTTCTGGCGAGAAGCTCTTGGAGCTCACTCATCTCGTTCGTCGAATCGCCATCACACCTGCGTTGGCATTGACCGCGACGCAGATCGCTCGACTGACGCGACCAGCCAATCCCGAAGCCAGTGAATTGGTCAAGCGTTGTGTCCGCTGGGGAGCTGGTCCAAGAGCTAGTCAATACATTGTCTTAGGCGCGAAAGCTCGTGCGGCCATGCATGGTAGCCCGGTTGTTCGTAAGGAGGATATCCATGCGGTTGCCGGCCCCGTGCTACGCCACCGAATGAAGCTGAACTTTCAAGCCGAAGCAGAAGGAATCAGCGTCGAGTCGTTGATCGATCAAATTGTGGCTAGTGTTGACGATACGCTTAAGGATAGTCGAGTCAGTGAACAGCTTGCCCAAGTACTTCGATCCTGAAACGCTGGCTCGTATCAGTCCGTTGGGCCTTCGCGCGTTAACGCTGGTCGAAGGTCTGGTTGCTGGTAAGCATCGTAGTCCACTGCGCGGTCAGTCGCTGGAGTTCTCACAACACCGCGAGTACGTTCCCGGCGATGATCTGCGACAGGTCGATTGGAAGGTATTCGCTCGCAGCGACAAACACTATGTTCGTCAATACGAAGACGAAACGAATCTAACTGCGATGCTTCTGTTGGATGTCAGCGAGAGCATGGACTATCGCAGCAATGCCAATGGTCTAAGCAAGCTAGAGTATGCTCAGTTGATCGCGTGCAGTCTCGGTTATCTTGTAACTTCACAGCAAGACAGCATCGGACTAGCGACATTCTCCGCTTCGATCGAAAATTGGCTCCGGCCCGGCAGCAGTCCCGCTCAACTTGAAGACATGATTCGCTTGATGGAGCAGCCGCGATCGCGTGTTCTGAAAAGCGACCTTCCTAGCGTCCTACAGCAATGCCAAGATCGATTGAATAAGCCCAACTTGATCATCGTCCTCAGCGACTTGCTGGACGATGTCGACAAAACGCTCAGGTCTTTCGAATTACTGAACTTAGCGGGTCATGACCTAATGGTTCTGCATTTGTTAGATCCTTGGGAGCTCACTTTTCCGTTTGATCAAACCGCTGAATTTGATGGGCTGGAAGAGATTCCTGGGATACTCATCGATCCGCTGACGATTGGTGGCGCGTATCGTCGAGCGATGCAAGAGTTCTGCCAACAGATCGAGCTTGGTTGTCGCAAGCGAGACGCGGATTACTACCGCATGACCACCGAGCAATCGCTGGCCGTCAGCTTGCCTAACGTCCTGTCGCAACGCAGTCTGCGGAGGAGGTAACGTGTTCACAGTCTTGGTGGCTCAAATTGGATTCTCAAGCTGGATGATGATGGCATGGGGCGCAGCAGCCATCATTCCAATCGCTATCCATCTCTTGCGAAAGCGACGACGAGTGACGATTCGTTGGGCTGCGATGCAGCTCCTGCAAAAGGTTATCGATCAACAATCGAAACGCTCGCGCATTCAGCAATTGATCCTGTTGCTTCTTCGGATCGCGGCGTTACTGTTGTTCGCCTTAGCCATCGCTCGACCCTTTCTCCAAGGCGATGGGCAGTCCAATAGCATGCTTTCCGTACGACCCAGTAAGGTTTGGATCATGCTGGTCGATACCTCTTATTCCATGGGCTACCAATCCGAAGGTTCAAGGGCTGTAGGTTCCCAGTCTGCAGGGTTGTTTGCCTCTGGGCAGTCGCGGATGGATCGTGCCAAGCAGTTACTCAGCCAACTGGTAAATGACAGCCAAGCTGGAGATGCTTTTGCTTTAGTCGTGATCGATGATCCATCGCGTCCGGTGATAGGCATACCCAGCTTTGATGCACCCAGTACGCAAGCTGAGATTCAAAGGCTGAGCGAGTCGGCTTGTGGTAGCGATCTCAACGCAGCTCTGTCGATTGCTAACGATATTGCTGCCGACTGTAAGGCGAATGCAAGTCTGCCTCAAGATATCGAAGTGGTGATCGTTAGTGACCTTGGTAGCGATGCTTGGCAAAGCCTTGCCGATCGATCATCGTCGACGGGGAGCACCAGCGTTGACTCGAGTTCGCTCGCGAGGCTAAGTCAACTAGCATCGGTACGAGTCGAGCCTATTCAAGATGCGAATCCAACCAACGTCGCTATCGAAGCTGTCACGCTGGCAACCAATCGACCGACAACAGGCAGCATCTTGAGCGTCGATGTTACCGTGGCCAGTTATGGAGCTTCGGTCAAGCAGCTACCAGTGCAGTTAGAAGTGGATGGCCAAGTTGTCGCCAGTGATACTGTCGATATCGACGCCGGGGCCAAGCGTCAGGTCCAATTGCAAGCCACCATCCAGTCCTCTGGTTCAAGCGTTTTAAGCGCTGTGATTCCGGCCGATAATTTGCTGATCGACAATCGACGCGACGTCGTAATCGAAGCCACTCAGGGCGATCGCGTTTTGATCGTCCAAAAGAATGCGACGATCATGAACCCATGGCAGATCGCACTTCGCACCGCTCGCGAACAAGCCACTGGTCAAAGTACTGGCCAAGCCAATGGAAACGATTCGCGAGTTCGCACCGTATCTGAATTGTCATGGGGATCGCTATCGTTAAAAGAATGGGATGTTTTGTTGCTGGACGACATCACGATCGCTGATAATCAAATCGCCCGCATCGCTGGCTTTGTTGAAGCTGGCGGTAGCGTGATCTTCACTTGGGGCTCGCATCAGTCGCTAAGCCAACTACAAACGGCGAACGAACGGCTCAAGAAGTTGCCTTCCCAGGCGTCGGCCTGGCCCTCGCCGGACTCGAGCACCGCGTGCGCGAGGAAGGCCTCGAGCGGTCGCATCGGCGCCTGGCCGGGCTCGAGCGGTGCCTCCTCGGGTTCGAAGCCGCGCGCCGCGGACACGAGCTCGAGCAGGTTCTCGACGCGCGCCTCGCCGCGGTCGGCCTTCTCCTTCTTGTGGTGCTCGAGCAGGCCGCTGGCGTTCAGCACCTGGTCGACGGTCT
>CAYWNG010000286.1:0-8182 GCA_964458685.1 uncultured Pirellulaceae bacterium | reverse complement strand
AGCTCGCAAGTTCGTATCGAAGAGAGTGGGATTTTTAACGCAAAGACGCGGAGAATACCTCTAGCGAACGTGGTTAGCCATGAACGCGTAGCTTGCTGCACCGTCAAACTTGGTCAAACCCGGCAGGAGTTTGACCTACCCGGCGCTTGGTAGGTTCTTATCTGCCGGAAAGAACCGGAGTGGACTTTGCAAACGAACAGATTGTGTAGCTCGCAAGTTCGTATCGAAGGGAGTGGGATTTTCAACGCAAAGACGCGGAGAAGCAGGGACACGCAAAGACACGCAGAGAATACCTTTAGCGAACGTGGTTAGCCATGAACGCGTAGCTTGCTGCAACGTCAAACGTGGTCAAACCCGGCAGGAGTTTGACCTACCCGGCAAGAATGCGAATGCCTTGCATAACAAGCTGCGGTACAAGCTTGATGGGCGATGACAAATGCGGAGCCAACAAGGGTCCATCACCACCGCTGAGAATAATTGGTAAAGGCAAACCGAACTGCTTTCGATAGCGCTCGACCAAATGTTGAACACCGCCCACTAAGCAGCTTGAGCAACCGGCCACCATCGCCGCCTCGGTGTTCTTTCCCGGCAGTTCGGGAAGGTTGACCAGATCTTTCGCGTCGATCTCTGGCAACATATCCGCGGCTCGCCCTAAGAGTTGCAGCATCATGGGTACGCCAGGCAGGATCGCTCCACCCGAGAATCGAAACGGCTTTCCAAACGAGCTCGCGCCGGTTCGTTCGACTAGATCTACCGTGACGGCCGATCCAGCTTGAATCACGATCAGCCGATCTTGATCGCAGAAAATTTGAAGCTTCGGGGCCAGCCGCCGATTGTTCGGTCAACACGACGATCACGCTGACTCCACGATTCGCCACGTTGCGCAAGAACTCGGCTTGTTTGTAGGTTTCGGCGGTGGGTTCGACCACAACCGCAACGACATTCTCTTGTTCAGCTTGAATCTGGAGTTCTTCGGACTTAACGTTGACCACCTCTCGACGAAACATTGCATTGCTAAGCGGAGCTTGCGACAAAAAGTAGCTGAGGTCTTCCTCGGCCTGCTTAGGCTGCGTCCCGCTGTAGAGAATTCGCTGAACTACCGCTTCGCCGCGAGGCACAAACAGGTCGTTGTCGCCGGTCCAGTCATCGCCTTCAAGTCTTACTTGCCGCGATCCATCGGGCTGCGTTGGCAAAGTTACGACACGCACTTGCCCAGCGGGAACTTGGATCGATGTTTGTGGTCCAAGCGGTTTGCCTTTGTCGTCGACCCACAAAAGCGACAGAGCTTCTTTCGTCGATTGCGAATTGTTCTCGATACGAACCTTGCGTTCTCCCGAGGCCGTAACGCCAGCTTCTTCAGCTTGCATCAATGTAGCTCGTGCATTCCCTGTCGACGTTGAACCTACAACGCGCAGATCCACCGGTACGGAATCGGGCCACGCGTAACCTTGCAGCTCTTCAATTCCAGACTCGACGTGAAAGTCGCTGATCAAAACGATCTGTGCGTTTGAAATCGCAGAGCCTTCAGCGCTTAACGATCGAACGCTCAATTGTTCGGCAACGCCAATCAGCCCGCTAGCCAGCTTTCCGGTATTCCATGTAGGCTTGAGATCCTTCAAGGCTTGTTTGACTAAACCAAGCGAATCGCCTTGCTTTGGATTGGAATCGCTTTGCAAGAACTGCCCCAGGGGCACAACTGTGTTCAATCGCGAATCGATAGTGAACAAAGCGACTTGATCCTCGGTGGTCAATCCTGAAAGTACTCGGCCTGCCTCTTGCATCGCAGCTTGCCACACATCCGAGCGTTGCATGCTGCCGCTTGTATCGATTAGCAATGCGACAGTGCGAGCCGGCGCGGTTTGGCTGACGAGATCTTTTTGTCGCCAGTAGGGACGCGAAAAGGCTAAGGCAATCATGATCAGAGCCAAAACGCGCAGCAAAAGCAAAAGCAGATTGTCCAAGCGGCTTTTTCGAGTCAGTCGAGGCGGGCTGGAGCGGAGGAACATCAGCGAACTGAAAAGCACTCGGCCTTGTGGCTGCCTTCGAATCAAGTGAAAGAGGATTGGACCAGCAATGGCCAGTGCCGCAAGCGCGTAAAGTGGTGCCAGTAGACCCATGATGCTCAGCCCCTGCTCATTGCGTGGACGAGCTCAAACAACGCATGGTCGAGCGGTTGGTCAGTAATCACGTTTGCCAGTCGTACCGACTTGCGATGGCACATCTCGGTCAATTCATCCGCGTGCTGATTGAACTTCTTGAGATAATCACTGCGAATGGCCGCGGGGTCAACGTAGATCTCCTTGCCTGTTTCCAAGTCCTGTAGCATCGCACTTTGTTGTAGTGAAAAGTCAACCTCGGTTCGATCCAAAACACGCAAGACTAAAATCTCGTGGCCACGACCGCGCAGGTAACCCAAAGGTTGATTGAGCGATTCGACAGGGACGAGCAGGTCGGATAGAAGGACCACTAGACCGCGTCGCTTGGACAGCCCAGCTAACTGCGCGAGCGATGCCGATAGATCGGATTCAACGCCAACGTTCTCTTTGCCAAGAATCGACATGATCTGCTGGAGATGGCCGGTTCGATGGCGAGCTGGCAGATAATCGGGCTGTGCAGTGCCACAGGAAATCAATCCGACTGCATCGCGTTGACCATACAGGAAATAGGCCAAAGTTGCGGCCATAGTCCGCGCGTATTCAGCTTTAGTGTAGCCCGCTGTGCCATAGTTCATCGACTTGCTTTGATCAACGGCAAGATAACAGCGGCGGTTGGTCTCGTCTTCGAACTGCTTCACATAATAGCGATCCGACCTCGCGACCAACTTCCAATCCAAGTTGCGAAGATCGTCGCCCAAAACATACGGACGATACTCGGCAAATTCGACAGAAAAGCCTCGCAGTGAGCTGCGATGCAAACCGTTTGAAAAGCCCTCAACAACGGTCTTCGCGCGCAGAATCAAATTCTGAATCTGCATGATTGCAGACGGATCGATGAACCAAGATCTAGGCGAGTTGCCTCCCTTGGGTAAATCGATTCGGCTGGTCGTTGATTGGCTCATACTTCTTCTTATCGCTCGGGAATGCTATCGAGTAGTGCAGCGATGCAGTTTTCTACCGAGATGCCTTCAGCTTCGGCTTTGTAATTCAACAGGACGCGATGGCGAAGCGCGGGAGCGGCTAAGGCTCGGATGTCGCCTGTTGTTGCATGCGAGCGGCCTTCTAGCAGAGCTCGTGCTTTTGCACCCAGTACCAGTGTTTGAGCCGCGCGAAGTCCTGCGCCCCAACTGACCCAATCGTTGACAAACTTGGTGGCTTCGGGCTTGCCAGGTCGCGTGGCTTCGACCAGCCGGACTGCGTAGTCGGCTGTCTCGCGAGCAATGGGGACTCGTCTTACAACCTCTTGGAACTGGAGTACATCTTCGCCGCTGAACAGCTTTTCGATCTTTGCCGATCGTTTCGAAGTCGTTTGTAATACAACGTCTAACTCTTCCTCGTGCGGCAGATAGTCGATCAAGACGTTGAACATAAATCGATCCAACTGAGCTTCGGGAAGCGGATACGTTCCTTCCATCTCGATCGGGTTTTGAGTCGCCAACACAAAGAAGGGCTCGTCGAGTACATATCGCTTGCCGGCGACGGTTACTTGATGCTCTTGCATCGCTTCCAGGAGTGCAGCCTGAGTTTTCGGAGGAGTCCGGTTGATCTCGTCTGCCAGAATAACATTGGCAAACACGGGGCCTCGGATGAACTGCATCGCTCGACATCCATCCTCGGTTTGCTCGAGGATTTCCGTGCCAGTGATATCCGAGGGCATCAGGTCAGGAGTGAATTGGATACGTTGAAAGTTGAGATCAAAGATCTGAGCGACACTACGAACCAAGAGGGTCTTGGCTAGTCCTGGCGCACCAGTAATCAAACAGTGGCCTCCTGACAACAGGCTGATCAGCAGTTGCTGGACTACGTCCTTTTGGCCCACGATCGTTTTGGAGAGTTCTTCGTCAATTCTTGCCCGGCTGGCTCGAAGATGTTCGACAACCTGCTGTTCCTGTGCATCCGACAATTCAATAAAGTTCACTCGTCGCGTCCTCTTGGAAGTTAAACTAACTCAATTCTCTAGGCCGAAGTATCGTTTTGCCGCGTCTTGATAGCGACCACATGCAGTGTGGCGTCTAACTCGTCTTTCAGTCGTCTCAATGGGTCATAGCGTACGTCACGATGTTGATTCCCATGGGATACGACTTCTTCACCGCATACTCAGCGAAATAGTCTCGGTTTTCACCTTCACGTTCCCAACCATCTCCCAGGTCTGTATTGTGACAAATGAAGATCATGATCCTCTGATTGTCATCCTCGAAGGCCAAGTATCGCGCACCGCGAGTGTCACTTTCCCAACGAGGTTCGTAGGTATAGCCGCGCTGGAAGACATGTACGGAGGGAACCTGCGGTTTTTCCTTCAACGGGTAGACGCATTGGAAGATCTCGTGTTCCAAGGGAATCTCACGAGGCTCACGATCCGGGAATACTCTTTTCAGTTGATTGTAGAGGTTGAGATATTCCTTATCTCCCCAGAAATCGTCAACCATCATGAAGCCGCCATTGAGGCAATAGTGCCTTAGCCCTTTGACCTCCTCATCGCTCAACTTCATCAGTCCCGGTTCAATCATGTAGAGAAAAGGATAGTCACCAATATTTTCATCTGTAAGTCGAACGACGACGGGGTGTGGATTGACTTTGATCGAAGTAAGCTGTTGAAGTCGCAACGAGAAATTCAAATCGCTGTCGGGTCTATCCGTAGACCATTTGCCATACTCGTTTTCTCCCCATGGATCATACGAATCTGAGTAACGAACTCGAGCAAATGTGAAAACATCGCTTTTGAAATTCGAATCACTGTCCCAGACTGGGACACCATTGCGATCGTCGGCCGAGCGGGATCGTCTGCCGCGCTGGGCAAAGGCCAAAGATAGAGTTGCTGTTGCCAGGAGAAGCACGCCGACCGCGATCAGCGTTAGTGATCGAGCACTCTTTAAGGGGATGATCGAAAAAAGCGATCGCACTGGACTACCTTTGCTTTCAGAACTGTTTCCTACAGTTTGACGAACGATGGTTGCATCATGGGATAACCATGGTTTGTCGGTTGAGCAGACCTTATCATAACCGAACCGGAAACTACTTGCGCCTATAGCGCCAAAAGAGTGAGAATCTGGCTTAACGTTCCGTAAACCGTTGGCATCTGTGGTGTTTTGCGGATTGGGTAGTTACCATGTCAAGTCTTCTGGTCCATATGGAGAGAATGACTCCTCCTTGCTCCGTCCCCGATTTGAAGAGATCTATGCGTTACGCTGTCGAAAAAAGTCGATTTCGCTGGCTGAGTGGTTGCCTGCTCGCTTTGACTTTATGCGGGTTACTTGTCGCCGATGCCAACAACTCTACCCACGCTCAACAAGCCAAAGCCGGCTCAGTTGCAATCGTTGAGCAGATGATACGGGAGTTTTCCGAAGACCAAGACACGCTCAATCGCCGCTACCGCGTCAAACTAGATCAAGCTGCTTTTGAAAAGCGAGCAGAGACACTTAGAAGCTGGTACGCAAAGATTAAGGCAGTCGATTTTTCGACCTTGGATCGCTCTGGGCAACTCGACTATGTTCTCTTCAAGAACAAGCTGGAGTATTTGATTGCCAAAGCAGATCTTGATCAGCAACGAGACGCCGAATCGGCTGCATCGTATCTTCCATTCGCCGACAAGATCGTTGCCTTTTGCGTGAATCGCGAGAATGTCGAGCCGATTGAACCGGATCAGTTAGCCGGCCAGTTAGACCAAGTCGCTTTGGTCGTTGAGAAAGCCGCAATTCCGCCAACCACGAGCGTTGAGATATCGATTCAGCAAAAGTTGAAAGCCCTGCGAGCGGTCGAGATCCTGAAGTCGCTACGAGGATCGGTATCGGAAGCAGACACGTTTTACCAAGGCTATGATCCGACCTATTCATGGTGGTGCAAGAAGCCGATCGAGCGGCTGAAGACCGCTATGGAACGCTACGCCAATTACCTTCAAGATCGAATCGTTGGAGTTCCCGAGACCGACATCGAAACGATCATCGGTCAGCCCATCGGAGCCGAGGGTATTGCGCTTGAGCTCAAGCATGAGTGGATCGCGCATACGCCAGCCGAGCTAATCCAACTGGCCGAACGCGAAATGGAGTGGTGCGAGAACGAGATGATGAAAGCCGCGAAGGAGTTAGGCTGCGATCATTGGCGACAAGCTTTGGAGATGATCAAACGCAACCACGTTCAGCCTGGTGACCAGCCGCAGATGATTCGCAAGCTGGCAGAAGAGGCGATCGCTTACGTCCGTGACAACAATCTGTTGACCGTACCGGAAATGGCGGCCAAAGGTTGGCGAATGACGATGATGAGCCCCGAAAGGCAACGAGTGAACCCCTATTTCCTTGGCGGCGAGTCGATCATCGTGTCCTTCCCGACCGACACGATGACTCACGAAGAGAAGTTGATGAGCCTCAGGAGCAACAACGAACACTTCGCGCGGGCAACGGTACATCACGAGTTGATTCCAGGGCACCACATGCAGTTCTATAGCTTGGCACGAAATCGTCCCTATCGAGCGATTTTTTCAACGCCGTTTTGGGTCGAAGGCTGGGCCTTGCACTGGGAAATGCTTCTGTGGGACATGAATTTTGCTCGCGGCCCCGAAGATCGCATGGGGATGCTCTTTTGGCGTAAGCACCGCTGCGCGCGGATTATCTTTTCGCTGAACTACCACACCGGAAATATGACTCCACAGCAATGCGTCGAGTACTTGGTGGAGAATGTCGGTCACGAAAGATCTGCGGCTGCAGCCGAAGTACGGCGATCGATTATGGGAGGTTACGGCCCCATGTACCAAGCCGCTTACATGCTTGGGGGCAAGCAAATTCGAAAGATGCACGAGGAATTGGTGGGTTCCGGTAAGTTCACGCAACGCGATTTCCACGACGCAATCTTGGCCGAGCACGCCATGCCAATCGAACCGCTCAGACAGTTTCTTTCTGGAGCCGAATTCAAGGCGGATGCCACGCCCGCTTGGCGGTTTGCGGACTGAAGTAACCGACATCAAAAAAGCTAATGCACGAGGATGGAAAATCGATTAGAATTCCTCGTCAGAAATCAGCGGGTACGAATTCCTCAGCTTGGTAACCTCAACGCATACAGATTGAATAACTCCAGATGGTCGGTGTGGACGACATCGTAATAACAGGCATCGGTGCTGTAACACCCATTGGAATTGGACGAGTAGCGCTCGAACAAAATCTGCTGGCTGGAGTTTGTGGGTCGAAAATCCTGTTCCAAGCTTCTAGCGGACATCCATTGCTGGTCGGCGCAACGATCGATAACTTCGACGGCAAAGACTATGTGACTCCTCGGAAGGCTCTTAAGCTGATGAGTCGTGAAGTGCAGATTGCTTACGCCGCTGCGCATCTCGCTTGGGAGGACGCTCAACTGACCGATTCGAAGCCCGAATCTGCGAGGATCGGTGTAGTTTACGGAAGCGAGATGATTCCGGGCGACCACACAGAGGTTGTGGAAGCGGTTCGAGGATGCGAAGAGGACGGCGAGATTGATCAATCGCGTTGGGGCGCGAACTTCACCAAGGTCCAGCCGCTCTGGATGCTTCGCAATCTTCCCAACATGCCCGCCTGCCATGTGGCTATTGCGATCGATGCTCGTGGCCCAAACAATACGATTGCGTTGGAAGAGGTAAGTGGACTACTGGCGCTTGGCGAAGCCATTTGCATCATGGAACGCGATCAAGCCGACTTGATGGTAGTCGGAGCGATTGGTTGTCGCACCACGCCGACGCGGATGCTCTACCGCAAGCCAGGCGCTTACTTTGATGGTAGCGCTAACACGCCTCTGACACAGCTTCATAGTCGCGCTTTTGATCTTGAGCGACAAGGCATCGTTCCCGGCGAATCGTCCGTTTGTCTCATTCTTGAACGTCGACGACACGCAATCGCTCGTCAAGCGAACATCTACGGTCATGTGCAAAGCGTCGTTAGTCGTTGCGGTCGTCCAGAGAGTACATTCGGGGGAAGTAGCCAAGCCATTGCATCGGCAGCAAACGCTGCGATGGAAAGTGCAGGCATCTCGGCAAACGATTTAGCAGTAGTAAGTGCTCAAGGGTTTTC
>CAYWNG010000285.1:0-8200 GCA_964458685.1 uncultured Pirellulaceae bacterium | reverse complement strand
CTGGCCGGTTGATACAAAGGAAAGGAGCTGTACTTCCGAAGTCGTACCCGTGACTCCTTCTGTGAGGGTACGAGTTTGCACAGTTAGGCCAGTGCGACTCGTGCCCTTGATCTCACTCACGTTTCCACGGCTTGCGTTGAACGTAACTGTGTAGGGACCACTGCGGCTGCCTGTAACGCTCTGAATGACTCCAGCACCATAAATGCGCGTCAATTCGTCGAAGATTTCGACGGCTGGCGAGTCGAGCAGAACATCACTGGGGGTAACGTTTGGCAGTTGGGGGATACCCTCTAGACTGAGTCGATACGAATGATTCGGTTTTGCGGCTGACTTCACCGCGGTGATCAGCTCCTGAATCTTGTCGTTTTGTGCGGGCGTCCCACCCAGTTTTGTGAAGAGCGATTCCAGCTCAACAATCTTTGCGTCCAGAAGCTTCAGGTCTGGACCTGCGAGCAGTTCCTCCACCGCCTTTGCCAACCCACCCACTACGTTCAAAATATCATTTGGGGTTTGGTTGATCACGGGGATTGGTGTGTTCAGCCCATCTATATCGCTACTTTGAAGCAGATCGATAACACGTTGAATAACGCCTACCAAATCCGACATCGAGAAGTTTTTAAAGCTCGATACTGCCGCTTGTAGGTTAGAAACGCCATAGGTCAAGCTCGGCTTCAACGATCCAGGTTGATTGCTCAAGCTGGCTTGAATATTCATTGGTGTGGCACCGCCTTGCTGAAAGTCTTCTGGAAGGAAGACCAACGCGCTGCCATCGATGGGAAGATTCGCAGAGCCACCATAGGTGAAGCTGGGTTGAATCATCGTTTGCAGTTGGCTCAGTTCAAAATCGCTTAGACGCAACTTGCCATCGTTGCTTTCGTTAATGGCCGTTGTCTCAGGATCGTCTACGTCCGCCAGATTGACCGAAGCATTGACGGTAAAGTTCATCACGCCATCAACAATGCCAAGATCAAGAATACCAAGTGAAGCGACTAAATCGATGTCGTTAGCAACCACACTGACGTTTGCAAAAGCTTTGCTACCGTTCGCTAGAACATAAAACTGTTCTGTTGTGAACCGCTTGAGCAGCGATGCACCTTCGATAACCGTTCCATCTCTTGCGTCATTGGCTGGAGTATTCGGGTCATCGGCTGCTGTGATCGCTTCCTGAATGATTCCCAGCAATGAACCGATGGGGCTCACGCCATTGTTGTCGCCAACGGAAGTGATGCGGAACTTGCTTGTCCCGCTGGTCTTGTCCTTGAGTAGAATCTGATCGCTAACAAAGATGCCGCCGCCGCTTGTGTAAGCAGCATTCCCCGCTCGCCCCGTGGTCAGTGCCGAATCGGTGTACAACTCAAAGGTTGTGCCATTGAGGACTTTGATAAAGTATGTTCCATTGGCGTTCGTGTTACCTTGCACGCCAGCGACGGTCAAGCTTTGACCAGTAGCCAGAGATGACGTACTGGTAGTCGTTACCACGATCGGATTGGCATTGCTGGCACTGCTTATTGGGAGTGAGCCTTTAAACATCACCTCAAGATTCGAGGAGCCGCCAGCGGCCGTTTCTATTCTTGACTTCACATCCCCAAGAGTCTCGGTGCGGTCGAGATCGACCAGAATGTCCTGACCATTACGCAAGGTGATTCTCAAATCCGGAACATTGCTCTGACCGTTGATCGCGAAGCCGAGGAATGGCGACGTACCTGCGTTGATCGTCAGGCTATTGATGTTTCCTGAGTTCGATAGCAGGTACAATTTACCGTCCGAAGTCGCCTGAACCTCGATCGCTGGAATGTCATTGACCACCGGCAGTCCTGGGATGCTGGTCTGGCGAATTCTGTTGGTCAAATCGATAGCCAAGTCTCTTAGGCTCGTATTGTCTGCTACGTCGAGGGCAGGAACCGTTATCGAAACGTCTGTGTTGGAACCTCCGAACTGCCCAATTCTGACGTTTAGAGTGAGAGTGTCATTGGCATTGCCCGTTCGACCACTCGAATTGACAACACCACTGAGCAACCCAACCTTGACTTGAGCACCCCGGCCTTTGTCAAGACTGCTGAGAGGTGTCTCGTGCGTTACAGCCCCCTTTCCAATTGGGTCCAGATCGATTCCAACCGTAAGCTCGACACCAGCGTTGGCAGTTAAGGTTGCGTTACCACCGCCCACGATGTTTAGTTGAGCAAAACCAACATCCATTCCGGCTCCGAAATCAAGCCCTACTGATTCCGTGAAGGTCGTGTTGAGAGCGATGTTAAACGTGACAGAACGCGGAGTATTGGTTGATGCGTTTTCCGGAATGTAGTTCAACGACGCATTGAAGTCTTGCCCAGCGAACTGCTGCTGGATCATTCCATTTAGAACATGTACCAAATCTTGGATCGTGTGCGCGCGGAATCGTGGGCTGGCCAGCATGCCATCGCGGAAGCCTCGAACATTTCCAGTTTCAACAGTGGACTCACCAAGCCCCAATTCTGTGCGAGCTGTATTGAGATCTTTTTCTTGACTGTTGGCAAAGCCTAGTAACGATGCTCCCGCGATGCTAAGGGACTTCGTTGCACTATCGATCGCATAGATGCGCAGACGATTGCCTGACAGGGCAGCGCGAACCTTTTGGTTGATCTTTGCACCCTCAAAGTTCGTTTCCGCGAGCGCTTGATTGATGCTCGAAACCATGTCCGAGGGTTGACCATTGTTGGCAGTCGCGGCCGCTTTGATATTCACCGACGTCGATTTTCCATCGATCACGACTTGAAAGGTCAAGTCGTTCGAAATCTTGCTTGGCAGATTGCTTGTTGCCGTAACCTGAACGGTGCTTAGTTCCAGCGAGATACCCGCGGATGGCTCCTTGGTCCGAATCGCCAGTTTGTTGTTATTGTCTCGATCGAATATCGCGACGGTCGCGTTGGTTCCTACATCTGGCGATGCTTGAAGATTCGGGTTGAAGCGGAAGTAGATCGTGGACCTAGACATTTCGTCCACGCTCGCTCGCTGGTAAGTACCATTCGTATCGCGGTACTCAACGATGTCGCCAACTCGGACACCCAAGTTGAACAAATCGATTGAGGTAGCGAAGTTGGCACGGAATCGGGAGAGTCCGCCCAGTGGCTGTACCGAAGCTGGAACGCTGAGCGACGAAACGTTGGTTAAGCCGGTTAACCTCGAGCCCGAGAATGGGAGCTGTCGTTCCGCGATCAGTTTGTCACTTAGCTTCAGACCTTCGCCGATCTCTGTTGTTGCGAACGCTTGATTGATATCTGCGTAAAGGTCATCGATCGAGTTGTTGCTGGCTGTACTGCTAGCTGCAACGGTTACGAAGATCGGCTCACCACCTTCGATTCGAATTGCGAAAGTTGCGTCGCGGCTCAACCTCCCATTTGTGACAACGATGTCATTGGTACCAACAAGCTGAGGATTGAAGTAAAGCTGGCGAGCAAAATCTTGCGTCGTCTTGCTAAAATTGATGATACCGCTGATTGCATCTTTGACGAACGGAATCCCGTCTGGAACATCCAGCTTGCCCGCAATGCTTTGAATCGAATTGCCGAGCTGGACAAACATTGTCGCGACAGCTTCGGGCGTCAATGATTCTGTGGTGCCAATCGTATTGGTTACCGAGACGTTGTCGTAGATCGACGCTAGTTCCGCCAAGCTGTTGAATACAGCGTTGCCGCGAGTGGTTCCACCGGCGGCGGTTGTTGTGAATACGCTTACTTGCCCAGGGATCGCAGCGCCAGCAACCTCCGGTTTGATCAACAAGCCATCGATGTCCAAAGATCCGCTGAACTTTGGCGCAAACGATGCAAGCAAGTTTTCCGGTTTCGTGAGTTCGGTGATGGTTACTCGAGCGTTCTCGATTGAGCCATTGGTCGGATCTTTGACATCGACTTCAAAGGTCGACGTGAACTTGATGCCATCGTTCGTTGTGATGGAGGGATCTTCGGCGAGGATGGCACTGATAAATCCCAACGATCCACGGGCTCGAGGTTCGTCCAACTGAGCGGTAATTGCAAGACTGACTTCTGGTGCCGAGGCCCCTCCACCAAGCAATACGACTCGGTCGCCCAGCGTTAAGTTATTCGACTCGAGGTTGATTTCGATAGGTAATCGGAATGTAGGTGCGGCGCTTACTAGGAAGTCCCCGCTCGCATTGAATTCCAGTCCTGCAATTTTGTTTCCGAAGTCCAATGTCGTGGTGAACTGAATCGGTCGAGGCTGGAAGGTGGGAGTCAGTGTCAGGCGTTTAGTGGTATTGTTGTAAGCAACCGCTCCTGGACCTGAAAAACTGATTCCGAGCGGTTCAGCCAGTTCATTAAAGAGCTGTGCAAGCGATGGAGCCACCACGCCGGGTTTGCTGTAGTTGGCTACTGCTGCCTTTAGATTGTCGCCAAGCGTTCCGCCTACTTGGAACGTCAAGGAAGGGTTAGCTACGTTGGGTGTATCGGTTCGACTCTCGGGGTACCGAATCGTGATGGTCTCGCCGTTTACGCTTTCGACGGTGCCCTCGAAGCGTTCGCCATCGGTCGCAAGGAATCGCATTTTGTCTTCGGGCTTGATACCCAATAATGCAACTGGTTTACCGCCATTATTCAATTGAACCGAGAACCGCTTGAAGCCGCCTGAAGTGGTCGGGCTTGTAATGGAGATGATTTGTGATGGATCAAAATCTCTCGGCTCGGCTTGTGTCGAGAGGACTTCGCCAATCGTCTTGTTGAGCAGCGGGATCTTAGTAGATAAAGCGCTGCTGTTGGTAGCGTCGTTCAGCCAATTCGCGATCGCCAAGATCCCATGGACAACTGCATCGGGTGAGAGATTCAGCAAAAGCGGAGCGACGTTAACACTGGCGACCAAACTGGAAGGATTGAATACGTTGTTGCTGGTGAATTGAACATTAGGACGTGCAGAACCTGTGACGAGGCTAGTACCATAAAGGCTGGCATTGAATTCAAAGTCTAGATCCAGTGAACCAGTAGGCGATATACTTATCCGATCTTTGATCGGTAACGCCGAGTTTGCCAATGAAATCGCAGCGTTTGCGTTAACTCGCAACTTAGTCGCCGTGATGGTGCCTGCAACAGTTCCGCCACCGATGGTGAAGCCCAAACTGGAACCATCTCCGAGGGTTTCAGTGTTAACGTTGAATCGATTGATCGAGAAGGACGGGTTGGCTCCACTTGTTTGGCCGAGACCTATCCCAAACTGCATTGCCAAATCGACGTTCGTTTTAACATTGACTTTGGCATCTGCGTTAAACGTCACCCCAATATTGTTCCAGTTTGATCCCAAGGCATCCAAGTTCATGTTAACTGCTTGGTTGTATGCGCCATCGACGACCAAGTCGAAATTCAGTCTGTTGGATACCAGATCGACGCCGCCCCTGATTGAAATGGGCGAAGCACCATCTGCTTTCGAGAAAAGTGATTTCGTTACTTCATCGATCTTGGCGGCTAGAGCGTTCCGCAGTCCGAGCACGGTCGGCTTCTTGCCGAGATTCACTGACTGGAAGAACACACTTGTTGGATCAAAACTACCAAAGTACGTTTCGGCTGCCTTTTCAAGCTTGATCAAATCGCCCCAGCGTCGATTGGTATTGCTGCCAGGTTGGTTGAGAAGCCCGTTGAGCGACCGTCCGAAGCCCGGAATCACTTGATTCAGGGCACTTCTGCTAGACACATCATCGGCGGCGGTATCCAACGAGCCGAGCAGGGTGAGCAAACGATCTTGGAGATCCGGCCCCAGCTCGATATCCACGAGAATATCGGGCGTTCCTGCGAAAATGTTCTGAGATGCAACAGTGATCACAGGCGTACCGAAGTTCGACAGATTGAACTGGGTTGCCGTATTGGTGATGTTCAGCGGCAGCTTCATGGCCAGAGAAGCTGTTGGAGAAGGAGCAATTGAAACTAAGTCACCGATGGGCGTACCGACGATTCGATTAAGCGAAACCTTGGTAGTATCGGATGCGTTCTTGATCGAAACATCGGCCTTGGCTGAGATGCTAAATGATCCATTTTCGATGGACGCACGAAGAGCCGGTTGTTGGGTTCCGATGTTGATTTCTTTGTCTAGATCGGCGATAGCTCCATTAGCCCCCATGGTGAGTTTGAGATTGCGTACGAATAGACCGTTGCCGTAATCTTCACCTTGGGTTAAGTCTAATCCGATCTCGCCAGTCAAACTCAATTCGCCTGTCAGCGTGTAGTTGCCATCTACACCCAACGCACTGTAACCACTTCCTAAGTTCAAGGTTCCCGACGCGGTCGGAGTGCCAAGGGGGGGCGGGAAATGAGAAGCGTTTAGGTTAAAGCGAAAGGATTTTTCCTCTGCCGAGTCTGAAGTCAGTGTAAATGCACCTGGTAGTTGTGCATTCAAGGCATTCACGATCGCGGTTAACGACGGATTAGAGTTAGGATTCGCGGATACCAGGTTGTCCAAAGTGCTTTTGACGCGAGTACTCCAAAGGCTATCAACGGGCAACAGTGTTCCAAGCTTCGTCGATGTGTAAGGCAAAACGGTATTGAGAATATCTAGCACTTTCGTCTTTTCCAGAAGTTGCTGCACGTTCGCAGCAGCTTCAGCGAAAGCTTCCGCTGGTCGAAGCAAGCCCAGTTGAATTGCTTTTGCAACTGAGCCTGCTTTCGAAACCGTCAGATTGCTCACTATTTGGTTGCTGTTGGTGATCGTAGCTCCCACGGCCTTCAAAATCTGAGTCTGCGCGTACGGATTGACCACAAGCTCTGTGTGACCGACCGAAGCGACTCCAGCAGCGGCACCTGTAATCGGAATCAGGTTGAGCTTCGAACCAATCCGAGTATCGCCCAGAAACGGATCGACTGAAGAGAATGTTGCGACGGTACCATCTCCACCGTGGCCCGAGACAATATCCTCGTACCATACTTCACCGGGCGCCGGCCGCCGGCCAATCAGATCCGTGAACGTCAGGATTTCATCGTTTAGGAAGCCGGCTGGTGACGGGCCCGATCGAGCGACCAAACGATCGCGCGTACTTACTTCAGAACTGTAAACAACGCTTGTTTTAGCGACTTTATCGAGCCATGTTTTGTTTGTATCGGCATTGAGGTCATTGAGAAGCGCATTGACGCGAGTATTGCCGGCGGGGTTGGTTGCCGAGAGCTTTTCAAAAAGCCCATCGCCGTTGGTGTCGATAGCCTCGTATGTCGGTAGCAAGTTTGCCAAAGAGCCAACATAACGTTGGGCGAAAAGGACCGTAGAATCGCCGCCGTCCTGAACAGTTTGTTCGACTTTGCTTGGTAGTGGCGAAGCAGAGAGGGATGCGATATTGATCGTTGCTTGAGGCTGGTTTACCGACGCGCGTGCGCCGACAAAGGTTAGCCTAAAGACACGATCTTGAGTCCCCGGTGGTGAAGTAACGAGAGCTACTTGAACGTTGCCAGCTCCAACGGTTGCAAGCCCTTCCAGAGAGGCCTGAACCGCGGCCGCACTAGCGTTTGCAGCAATCGGAGCCGTTGTGGCTCCGTTAAAGGAAATCGTAAATTGTCCTGTCGCACTACTGGTAGAACTCCAGCCTACCAATTGCACTTCGTTGTTTGAAATCGGTCCGTTAGGCCCTTGAATGGGAGTGCCGGATTGATAACGCTGATAAGCGCGATCCACCATTTGAGCCGCCGCTCTTGCGGCAGCTTTCGAGCTCCAATCATCGCCCGAAAGGTTGAACGGATCGGTAGCGCCTTCGTTTGGCACGCCAGCCAGAACGAGGTTCGCAATTTTGGGAAGTACATTCTCCTCGTAGGCACGACTTTGAATGTAGCTGCGAGCAATAATGCCTCCGGTGCTATGAGCGATCACATCGACTTGGGTGCCCGCTGGATAGCGACTTTGAACGTCTGCCAAAACGTGCCCCAAATAATCCAACCCCGAGTCGAACTGCGAATCGGAGATCACGGCCGAGGTTGCACCGGCAAGTCGACCATCGGCAACTCCATAATCCGACGGTGCAGCAGGTAAACGCCAATCCCAGTTGACGACGAATAGACTCTTGCTGGTACCTGCCCCCGTATCCGAGTAGCCTACATTCTTCAGCGTTTGCACCATGTTTTGGTACACACCGCCAAACGGCTCCAATTGCAAACTATTTGGTGGCAAACCACGGTTGGTAAGCCAAGTATTAACGCCTGTTGCGCTTTCGTCTGCCGAGAAAGTCCCACCAAATCCCGGAATCAGG
>CAYWNG010000284.1:0-8212 GCA_964458685.1 uncultured Pirellulaceae bacterium | reverse complement strand
TGGCTCGAATGTACGGACTTCCCCCTGATGCAATTCCTGCCCTAGAGGACACCCTTAGTTTTTTCAATGCCGAACAACGACCAGCTCTCACCGCTGCTTTGGCGGCAGCGATACAGGACGGCATACCACACGACATGCAGTTGCAACTTACGGGAGCCGACGGCGTAGAGAGATGGGTTCGAACGATTTGTCGACCTATCGTAGAAGGCGGCCGAGTCATTCGAGTGCGAGGATCTCTTCAAGACATCACTGACCGTAAGCGGGTCGAGTCGGAATTGCGTGCAGGGGAACTTCGCTACCGCATGTTGTTCGATTCCAATCCACATCCGATGTGGGTGTACGACATTGATTCATTGAGGTTCCTCGAAGTCAACGATGCTGCAATCGCTTCTTATGGCTACACGCGCGAAGAGTTCTTAGGAATGACGATTCGCGACATTCGGCCTCCAGAGGAAGTGGCAAGACTGGAGGAATCGATAGCCAGAATGGACGCGGGCTTCAACTGCTCCGCAGCGTGGAAGCATAGGCATAAGAATGGTCAGTTATTCGACGTTGATATTTCAGCCCATGAGTTGCCGAAACAACATGGCAACGCGCGTTTGGTACTGGCGTTAAACGTTACGGACCGCAAGCGAGCCGAAGCCGAACTTCAAGCCAGCGAACGACGACTCCGATTGGCGTTAGAGGCTGCCGGCGCAATAGCTTTCGACTGGGATGTCCCGAACGATGTCGTGACTCGATATTTCAGTAAGGAACCCGCTCTACCCGCTACTGGCGAGCGATTAGGCACGTTGAACGAGGTACGGGCCAGGATTTATCCACATGATTTGAGTGATTTTGACAATCGATTGAAGGCGTGCCTTGATAGCGGTACTGAATATCGAAATGCCTACCGCGTAGTCCGCCCCGACGGTACGGTGGCTAACTTAGAAGAATTTGGCTTTCTTGATCGAGCCGCAGACGGTTCGCCGCTTCGCCTTACTGGTATGTCCATTGATGTCACGGATCGCGTCGCCGCAATGGAATCGCTTAGGATCAGCGAAGAGCGACTTCGCGTGGCACTCAATGGGGCGCGAGGAGGTGTTTGGGATTGGAACTTGGAGACCGGCGACGCTTGGTGGTCTGACGAGATGTACTCGCTGATGGGAGCATCTGAATTTGTCGACACTCGCGAACCAGGGGGAATGGAGTTGATTTACGAAGGTGATCGCCAGCGAGTGAGAGATACGATCGCCGATGCCATAGCTCGCCGAGTTGACTACCAATGCGAATTCCGAGTTCAAGGAGGAGCGCGTTGGCTGTCCTCGGTTGCCAGATTCTCTTTCGACGAGGCTGGCAATCCGAAGCGTTTAGTTGGTATTAGCTGGGATGTTACCGACAGGATTACCGCAATTGAATCGCTTAGGCTGAGCGAGTCGCGATACAAACAGTTGGTGGATATTCTTCCTACGGCGATCTTTGTGCATGGAGACAATCGCATCCTTTACGGCAATCCAGCCTTTTTGCGACTGCTTGGGGCTACTGAGTCTAGCCAACTGCTGGGTCGAAGTCCGTTTGAGATTTCGCACCCTTCCTCACACCAACTTCTACGCGAGCGACAAGATGAAATGACACGAACAGGTCTACCGCTACCGGGATGCGAGATTCAAGCCGTACGATTGGACGGTCGAACTGTACCAGTATATGTCTTGTCCGCACCGATTAGTTCGGACGGCAGACCATCGACTCTCGTTGCTCTTTCGGACATGACAGAACGCGAAAGAGCAACCGTCCTATTACGTTCGGTTATGGATAGCGTGGGTGATGCAATCTTGACTGTCGATGCTTTAGGTGTCGTGACCTCAACCAATCGATCGACCGAGCGACTTTTTGGATACACAGAGAAAGAGTTGGTAGGCCGCAACCTACAGATACTCATTCCAAATTCGCACTGCGAACAATTCGACGCAAGAGATTCTGATGCTCCTGTAAAGCCTCCACAAAAGATAGGCTTTAGTCGCGAGGTCGAAGGAGTGCGGAAAGATGGGACGAGCTTTCCTGCTGAGTTGACGATTACGGAGTTCTTGCGAGACGGTGTTCGAGAGTTCACTGCTGTACTCCGTGACATTACGGCTCGACGCCAACTGGAGGAACAATTCCGTCAGGCTCAAAAGATGGAGGCTGTGGGCAGGTTGGCTGGAGGAGTCGCTCACGACTTCAATAACTTGCTGACTGTCATCAACGGCTATAGCGAACTGATTCTTGCAGTGCTTGACATTGACCACTCCGCGCGCGGACCGCTGCTAGCGATCCAGGACGCGGGCGATCGTGCTGCGAGGCTAACTCAACAGCTCTTGGCCTTGAGTCGCAAGTCGATGATAGAACCCAAGTTAGTCGACCTGAATGTATTGGTTGGTGAATCTGCAAGGCTGTTTGAACGATTGATCGGCGAGGACATCACGCTAGATGTTCGCTCCGACACACTGCCTGTGCGAGTGGTTTTGGATCCAGGACAGCTCGAGCAAGTGTTAATGAACTTGGTAGTCAATGCTCGCGACGCGATGCCCATGGGAGGGCGGTTGATCATAGAGACCAAGAACATCGAGCTGGGAGATCGCTCGCCGCTCTCGCACCCAGATTTACCTTTTGGTAAGTACGCCTTGCTGAAGGTCACCGACACGGGCATTGGAATCTCCACCGAAATTCAAGATAAAATCTTCGAGCCGTTCTTCACAACTAAAGGTGTAGGTAAAGGAACGGGGCTGGGTCTTGCTGTTGTTCACGGTGTCGTTCAGCAATCGGGCGGGGCGATCAAAGTCGAATCCTCGCTCGGAATCGGAACGACCTTCAGCATCATGTTCCCGTGCGTGACTGAACCTGCCTGTGCAGCTTCTCAGGCCGAATCGACATTGGACCTGAGTGGCGATGAAACTGTCCTTCTGGCTGAGGACGAAGAAGCCGTTAGAAGTTTAGTGCAATTGGCATTGGAGGCTAAAGGATATACGGTGCTAACCGCGACTACTGGTGTGGAAGCCGTTTCCCTACTTCGTGCAACTTCAGAAAGCATTGAACTGCTGGTGACCGATGTTATCATGCCGGAAATCAGCGGACCTGAGCTAGCGAATCTCGCTAGAGAGATTTGTCCTGAATTGCGAGTGCTATACATGAGCGGCTATACCGACGATGCACTTGATCGCCATGGATTGCAAGGTACGACGGATCAGTTCATTCAGAAGCCCTTCACACCACTGGTCATTCTACGCAGGATTCGCGAAATTCTGGATCGCAGCGAGTAATCCGCTGACGTTGTCCCTGTTCTCAGTAGGGCGTGCGAAGTAGATCGCGCTAGGTAGGGTGCGCTAGGTCTATCTAAGTCTAGAAATGACAAAATGGCGAGCAGCCTTGCTCGCCATTTTGGTCAACAACGGGAGAATCTTCTGTGGAATCACTCCACTTCAAAGGTGTGTCCCGGGCTTCCGAGATTGATGAGTCGAGATGCCCACTTAACTACCCATCAACTCGGAAAGCCCTTGGTCGTAACGAAAGGGTGCAATCGATCTAAAGAAGCTGGGTCCTTGGGCGTTGAAGTGAAGATAGCTTTGCGGGCTATCCTTCAACGCTCAAAGGACCAGCTTCATGCCCCTTCAAAGAATTCGTTGGAAGGTCAGCATCTACAATCTCAGCAAAAATAGTTGCCTGAGTTTGATCGGCTGACAGAGTGACCGCAGTCACTCGACCTGAGTAGGCTTGGGAGCCTAGTTGCCATAAGGCAGAACGGTTGACTAAGTTCAAATTGGACAATTGCTTTACTGGTACTGTTGAGGAAACGATGATCGACTTGTTGCGATGAGCGGCTAGAAGGCGGTTGTTTTCTTCCAAGCTCAGTTCCGGTCGAAAGGGGGCCGACGTTCGAATTTTTTTCTGCACTTTTGCTTGACCGAGAGGCTGCCAAGAGCTATTTACTTCTGCTCCGAAACAACTTCCAATCGTATTACCGAAGCAGAAGGCGTATAACACAGCGTGGGCTACTGCGCGTCTCATGGTGATTTCTCCGTGGTGTGATTGAATCGCCATCTAAAACATACGTCTATTCGCGTCGCGTGCGCTCTGAAAAGATAATTTCTGGCAGAGATTTACGAGAATTCCTGGGAGCCGTAAAACCGTGTTGCAAGAGTGCAACATAACAGAGAATCGCTCGTCGCCGCCAGACAACATCGGGTGTGCATTTAGGCAACATCATTGCCAGAGTGATGCAGTTCTGCATCAATGTCGGCTGACCTCTACAGCTAGCATCTAAGTACTCCGCTTGTGGCTTCGAGCACGACACAAAAGTGGATGCGTGTGGGAAAAAGAACCGACCGACTTTTGTTGCTGGACGTACATTGCTGCCCCTTAATACTCAAGAAGCAGCTCCAGCGCTCGCCCAGTTGCCTCCTCCAATCTTGCGACTCGCGCTGGAATGTCATCGACATCGCGTGGGGCTGGCGAACTTAGCTCGATTTGCCGCTCCACAATCTCTTGATCGCTTCCCAGCCTGACCGCTAGAAAACAAACTCCATCCGTGCTTTCTGGAGCTCCTGGGCCGACATCCCCGGTAATTGCCAAGCTGCAGGTAGCGTCTGGAGTACGAGCTAGCGCAGCTTCACAAAGCAATCGGCTTGAGAGTGCACTTACAGGACCGTGCTTGGGGTCATCCAAAATCTGCCATGAAATCCCTAGCCAATCAGCTTTGCTGGTAGACCTGTAAACTACGAAGCCGCCGCAAAGCCAGTGCGACATCCCAGGAACGCAGGCCAAAGTAGCGGCAATCTGACCAGCCGTGCAACTCTCCGCGGTTACGAGCCTCGCGTTTCTATCGCGTAGCCAATCTCGAACAGCTATTGCCAGGGTGATGTTCTTCGAATGCATGTCCGATTCTGCCTTAATTTGATGCCTGTCGCTGCATTAGCGGTCAAACCGACCAGCTAACGTGTAATCCAATACAGGGATGGTGATTCTGTCGAACGAGGAATGTCTTTGGTCACTTGGCCAGTCTTCATGTCCACCAAGCGAACTGTTCCAGTCGTCTTCGGCGGCTCAGCAGCGTAGACCAACATGTTCCCACGATCGTCGGACAATCCGATACGATCGGCCATGGGTCGCATCGAAACGATAGCAGACAAAAGCTCCCGATCAGTTGTCTGGGGCAAAGGAACCAGAGATCCACCGCCCAGTAAATTTGCCCAACAATGTTGAGCGGGTCCTTGGTACACGAACGGCTTTTCGGGATACCGCGTTCGATACTCAAGCACAGCCTTGTGAACTTGCTCGAATCCAGGTGACTTCGGTTTGAGCTGTCGGGACCATTGTCTGGGGGCGAGATTCTTGCCGCCCTGTGGTGCATATAAAGTTCCGTTCGGCTGATACCACCATCCTTCTGTTCCGAAGCGATTGTAGACGATCGAAACGACCTCATTGAAGTGAGGCTTAGACAAAATCTCCTCAGTTACATCCTTAGTTGCATACAGCGCGACCTGTGGCTTAACTCCACCTCTTGAACTCCATTGGCGAATCACCTCTAACCACAACTCAACGAAGCTAGCTGGCCCCGTGAACTCTTCGCTTAGAAAGAGAATCACATTGGGCTCAGTTCGTAATTCGTCAAGAACATTCTTCATGTATTGACGATGCAGTTCCACAAGCGATTCGTTCTTCGTGTCATAGAACTGCTCGGCAACATAGATCAGTTTATCACCAGCGAAGAGCACCGGTTCGGGAATTCCGACAGGGTTGACGTTGTTAGTCGGTCGCCAAGGAGCGTCAACGTAATGAGCGCCTGCTTCCAAAAAACTATGCTGCATGTAGAGCCCGTTGAACAAATAGAGTCCATGCGTTGAGCCACTTCGAGCGAAAGAACGTAAACGATCAAAGTACCAAGGGTTCGTCTTTGTCAGGTCCCAACGACTCAGTCCATCCGCGGCGACTCCCAAGCCAGAACGAGCCCAAGGAGTTTCGTAAAACGGCGCTACTACATCACCATCCATGCGCTGAACTCGCGAGTGATCATCGCGTCTGCGTTCGTACCACAATGGAGGATGTTGCCACAGTGCGACTTGTCCGGATTGCGACATCTCACGAACCAGATCTTCGATGTTGTCGGTGTATCCCCGACCATCCCGCCCAGGGACAAAGCGGGTCAAAGCTGGTTTAGCTTGAGCCACATCGGTAGGCCTTATTCCACCATTCCACCATGGAACACCGATCTCCTGACCTACCGCCAGACGATTGTCGAAAGTCATCCATCCGTTGCGAATCCTAAACCTGCTGTCTTTACCTGCCTCGGTGCCTGTTTCGGTACGTGCCACGGCACCATCATCCGTACCAGTTGCTGAATCTGTCGCTTGGACCTTCGCGGGGCCTTTGGAAGAAACTTTACGTTTTCCCTCGTAGGCGATCGGCAGTGGATGCTTTTCACAACACTGATCGATCCATTGCGACATGGTCAAGCGAGGCGACTTAGAGGCCGCGACCGCCGCGGCAGCAGCTTCGATGGTAGGAGCGCGCGAGCCTTGAATTTTCGGTAACTGCAACAACGCGCGAGATCCTACTCGATCGTTACCAATTCGTTCGGCAAGCTGAGCGTAAAATAAACTCTCAGGCTGGATATTGTCGTCGGAATTGAACCAAGCTCCATTGCCACTGTACTCGCCGTGTGAGCCAAAGGCCCAGTTCTGAGCTGTCGGCGGTCGTTCGATGCAAACAACGCTGGCAGTGCAATTCCACAATACTCCATTGAGCGAAGTCCAACCTGCTCCCTGGCTTTGAAACATCCAATTACGCAAAGCCAACGACTGACCGTCACAACGAACTCTATCAAGTAAGGTTCCGCACGCCGCGCTGTCGATCGTCCCGGACTCACCCAGCGGTCGAACCGCTTCGCACTGAACGAATGCATTGGGACCCGCCGCACAAGCGCCGATAGCGAAGTCGTGCCTTCCGTCTTCGGCATACAAGCGTTGCATCAAAATCTGCTGACCGCAAGCGAAGAAACTGTTACGTCTCCAGCCGCCTAACTCACTCACTGGATGCAGGCTCTTGCAATCTTCAACAGTTACGCGACTGGCCCCTTCCCAAACTGCTACTGCCGATCCGGCTAAGTTAACGCAAGTCACTCGGCGCACCCAAGCATCGCGAACATGATTCATGCTAACGCCAAACCAAGCGTGCTCCTCGTCTTTGGGATTGGCGTCCTGGTAGGTCGACTCGATGCAGAGATTTTCTACCCCCACCTTCCGCACTAAGCTATCGACTTTGACCTTTGCAACACTGCAAACGCTCAAGCTTCGATCGAGTCCATAGGTGAGCGGTGCATCGAGCGTCAGGGTATTGCCGTCAACTTGGACCACTTCTCGCAACCAATGCAGATCACGTGAGCCAGGTCGCCATCGTGGACCATGGCGGTCGCCACCAAAATCATTCATTCCCAAATGCACGATCCAAGCTTCGCTGCATGGATGGCTGACTCGGACCATTTGTCCCTTCTCAATTCCGGTTGCGTCGGCCACGGTTAGCTTCGTGGAATTTAACGGAACATAGGCATCGACAATCTCGGTCGACTGGCCTTCAATGTCAAGTGGATCGCCTTGCACTTCAAAAACCGCTCGGCGGCTTTTTCCTGTAGCCATGATCACAGTGTGGCTATCGATTACATCGGTCGTTAAATCGTTAGCACGATTCTGAAGTCCGTTCGCTGCGTTATAGCCGCAACCGCGGACCACAACACCACTTGCGCGGATTTTTAACGTGCCGCTTACCGGGTACTTGCCTGGGGGAATCAAGACTGCCCCGCGAAAGCCATGCTGATCTAATGGCAACTTAGCGACCTGATCGATGGCATCTTGGATCGCAAGCGTGTTGTCAACGTCAGGGCTTCCCACCACAACCCTTACCGGCACAAACGGAATCGATTCTTCACTCGCGCGGTACCCAGCGAACGAAAAATCTGCAATTCGATCGTCTCGTTCGCTGGTTCGGTAGCTCAGCTTTCCATCCTTCGACTGAATATCGGCCTGGGCGCTGACAACAATCTGCGCAGTCAGAAATACCGTCGCCATGGCTAAACAAACTGCTTCTATTCGCATTGTCAGTAATCGTCGATTGACGTTTCGAAGGAGAAAGAAAAGGAAAAGCTATTGTAAGTTGTTTCTACAGCAGTTGAGCCTGACTTGAAGCTAGAGGCTGAGAAAAAGCGATT